>CACHYW010000019.1 GCA_902584215.1 uncultured Pelagibacteraceae bacterium | reverse complement strand
TCATTGATTTAATTGACTCTTATATTGAAAGGGACCCGGCGGCAAAAGGGAGAATAGAGGTATTTTTTACCTCTCCAGGCCTACATGCTATTGGCATATATCGCCTGTCTAATTTCTTATGGTCTTTAAGACTCCAATTTTTTGCAAAAGTAATTTCTTATTTAGGTAGGTTGATAACTGGGATCGAAATTCACCCTGGCTCAAAAATAGGAGCTCGTTTCTTTATAGATCATGGAATGGGAGTGGTGATTGGTGAAACTGCTGAAATAGGTAATGATGTTACAATATACCATGGCGTTACTCTTGGAGGTATTTCTCCAAATGAAGATAGCGCAAGTCAAAAAGAAAAAAAAAGACATCCAACACTAGAAGATAAAGTTACTGTGGGATCTGGTGCTCAAATCTTAGGGCCCATTACAATAGGACAAAATTCAAAGGTTGGTTCAAACTCTGTTGTTACAACAAATGTTGATCCTAATAGAAGCGTAATCGGAAATCCTGCAAGATATACAATAGTTGCTAATTCTACTGGAAAGAAAAAATTTAGAGCTTACGGGTTAAGTAAGGGCGATGATAGCAGAACTGCAATTGTGGATCAAATTCAAAAAGATAATAAAGAGCTTCAAGTAAGAATTGCAGACTTAGAGAAAATAATAAAGGAAAAGTAAATGAAAATTACATCTAAAGGAAGATACGCAGTTTTAGCAATGGTGGATATAGCCAAGTTTGGTGAAAATACTCCATGTAACTTGTCTCACGTTTCAGTCAGGCAAAATATTTCACTTTCGTATCTTGAGCAAATTTTTAACGATTTAAAGAGAGCAAATCTCGTTAAAAGCCAGAAGGGCCCTGGTGGAGGCTATAAGCTTAATAAAGAGTCAAATGAAATTAGAATACTTGATATTTTTAATGCTATTGATGAGCAAATAAAAACGACTGGTTGTGGTAACGACCCAAAATCCTCTTGTTCGGGTACAGGCAAAAAATGCTTAACGCATAATTTCTGGGAAAATTTAGAGGGTGTAATTGGAAATTATTTAAACTCGGTTTATTTAAGTGATCTAACTGAAGGATACAGTATTTCTGGTGAGAGGAGAGCAATAAGTGAATAAAATAAATAAAGATAATTTTAAGCAGGATGCTTATAAATATGGATTCGTAACTGAAATTGAAGATGAAAAAATTCCAAAAGGTCTTAATGAAGAAGTAATTAAGTTAATTTCTAGAAAAAAAAATGAACCTAAATGGATGCTTGAATGGAGACTAGCTGCGTATGAGCGTTTGAAAAGCATGGAAGTTCCTAAATGGGCACGTGCAAATATCGCTGAGATTGATTTTCAAGATTTATATTACTATTCATCTCCTAAAGATTTCAAAGATAAACCCAAATCTCTTCAAGAAGTAGATCCTAAGCTTTTAGAAACGTATGAGAAATTAGGAATTCCATTGAAAGAGCAAGAAGCATTAGCTGGTGTTGCAGTAGATGCTGTTTTTGACAGCGTATCAGTTGCAACAACTTTTAAAGAAAAGTTGAATGAAATAGGTGTTATATTCTGTCCAATTTCTGAGGCCATACAAAAACACCCTGATCTAGTGAAAAAGTATATTGGCTCAGTAATTCCTGTAACGGATCATTTTTATGCAACTTTAAATTCAGCAGTATTTAGCGATGGATCATTTGTGTATATTCCTAAAAATGTTAAATGTCCTATGGAGCTCTCAACATATTTTAGGATTAATGCTTCTGAAACAGGTCAATTTGAAAGAACACTCATAATTGCAGATGAAGGTAGTTATGTTAGTTATCTTGAAGGCTGCACAGCTCCAATGAGAGACGAAAATCAATTGCATGCAGCAAATGTTGAGTTGGTAGCGCTTGATAATGCAGAAATTAAGTACTCGACAGTTCAGAATTGGTACCCTGGCAATGAAGATGGTAAGGGTGGGATATACAACTTTGTGACCAAAAGGGGCCTCTGCAAAGGAAAAAACTCAAAAATATCATGGACACAAATTGAAACCGGGTCAGCGATAACATGGAAATATCCAAGTTGTATTTTAAGAGGTGATAATTCAACCGGTGAGTTTTATTCAGTTGCCATAACCAATAATCATCAGCAAGCTGATACAGGCACTAAAATGATTCATTTAGGCAAAAATACCAAGAGTAGAATTGTCTCAAAGGGAATATCTGCAGGTAAGTCCTCAAATACTTATAGAGGTTTAGTTAATTTTCATAGAAAAGCTGAAAATTCTAAAAACTTTACTCAATGCGACTCCTTACTTGTAGGAAGTAATTGCAAAGCCAATACTATTCCTCTTACAGAAAATAATTCTAATACCTCATCATTAGAGCATGAGGCTACGACTTCTAAAATAAGTGACGATCAATTATTTTATTGTATGCAAAGAGGTCTGGACGCGGAAGAAGCGCAAAGTTTAATTGTTAATGGTTTTTGCAAAGAAGTATTGCAACAACTTCCAATGGAATTTGCGGTAGAAGCCCAAAAACTTGTTAGCATAAGTCTTGAAGGAAGTGTTGGATAATATGTTAGAAATTAAAAATCTAGACGTATCAGTTGAAGATAAACAGATTATCAAAAATCTAAATTTAAAAATTGGTCCAGGTGAAGTTCATGCAATTATGGGTCCTAATGGTTCTGGTAAAAGCACAATCGCACATACATTAGCTGGGAAGCCTAATTATTTAGTTGAAGCTGGAAATGTAGACTTCAAGAATGAAGACCTTATAGCAAAAGATCCTTATGAAAGATCGCTTCTAGGGTTGTTCTTGGCTTTTCAGTACCCCATAGAATTGCCTGGTGTTACAAACGCGTCTTATCTCAAGCAAATTCTAAATGCCCACAGAAAATCTCGTGGAGAAAATCCAATAGATGCGGGTGAGTTTTTGAAAATACTAAAAGAAAAATCAAGAAACTTAAATATTCCCATGGAAATGCATAGCAGATTTGTAAATGCAGGATTTTCAGGTGGAGAAAAAAAGAAAAATGAGGTCCTTCAAATGGACTTGCTTAATCCAAGTTTAATCATAATGGATGAGACCGATTCTGGATTAGATGTTGACGCACTTAAAAGTACTTCAGAAGCTGTAAACAAGCTGAGAGATGGAAAAAGGTCATTCTTAATAATAACTCATTACTTGAGACTGCTAGAATATATCGAGCCTGATCATGTCCACGTTTTTGGTGATGGATCTATAATTGAGTCTGGAGATAAATCTTTGGCTTCAAGAATAGATAATGAAGGGTATGAAGTTAAATGAAGTCAGTTAGCTCTTTAGATTGTGTCATAGAAATATCTGAAAAGATCAATATTCAGAACTCTTCTGATGAAATAAAGATAAACTGTTCAAACAGTGAGAGCAGTCCCACTATAGATATTGAAATTAAAAAATCTAAAATCAATAATCGTATTCATTTAACATGTAATGAAAAGCAAGATATCAAAGCTGCTATCAATCTTCAAATACACAATAATGCTACACTAGAGTTTATAGATGAAGCAAATTATGAAGGTGCTACTGACATTAAAATGAATACCATTATGAGACCAAATGCTGTATTTGAACTATATAGATTTAACAAATTTAATGTATCAACAAAGAATTCTTTTGTTCACAATTGTGATCTTCAATCTAACTGTATTTTTAGAGATTTTAACTTCTCAAATGGCTCAAAAGAAATGTCTAATATTACTAAAATTTCATTAAACGAAAAAAATTCTAAATATATTGGCAGTGGGGTGGTGATTGCAGACTCTACTAACTGTAAAAATCAACTTGATATTTCTCATATGTCACAGTCTGCTATATCTGATTGTTCTTTCAAAACAGTTTCACGAGGCAAATCTAATGTCACATTTAAAGGAAAGGTTTTTGTAGATGACGATTGTTCAGACACGGTATCTAGTCAAATAAGTAAAGGTTTAGTTATGTCTGATGAGTCAAAGATAAATTTAACTCCAATCTTAGAAATTAATAATGATGATGTCGTTTGCTCTCATGGAGCTGCTTCTGGTAAACCTGACGATTCAGTACTTTTTTACCTGGCTTCGCGTGGTATAGAAAAGAGCGACGCAGAAAAATTATATATGCAGGGTTTTCTCAGTGAATTTTTAAATAAAATTGAAAATGTACAAATGCAATCTAAAGCAAGGGATTACATTAACCAAAATTGCTAATAATGAACAAAGATAAAACTTTACATAAAGATATTAGAAAAGATTTTCCTATTCTTTCTAAAAAAATTCTTAAGACAAAGGATTTAGTATACTTTGACACGGCTGCTTCTGCGCAAAAGCCACAAGTAGTCATTGATGAACTAAATCAATTCTACAAAAGTCACTATTCAAATGTAAGTAGAGGTGTTCATACGCTTTCAGTAGAATCAACATTACGGTATGAAGATGCCAGAAAGAAAATACAAAGTTTCATAAATGCTAAATCAGAAAATGAAATAATTTTCACAAAAAGTGCAACAGAGAGCATAAATCTTGTAGCGCAAACATTTTACGACAAATATATGAGTACTGGAGACGAAATTATATTATCTCTAATGGAACACCACTCAAATTTAATACCATGGTATTTTTTAAGAGATAAATATGGAGTGGTAATTAAATTTGCAAACATAACTGAGTCTGGAGAGATTGATGTTAATCACTTTGAAAGTCTTATAACTCCTAAAACTAAAATTGCTGCCTTGACTCACCTTTCAAATGTGTATGGTAGTAAGATTGACGAAAAAGTCTCAAGTATTTGCAAAAGAAATAATGTAGCAATTTTATTAGACGGATGTCAGTCAGCTGCGCACTTAAAAATTGATGTACAAAAACTTGAATGTGATTTTTTTGTATTTTCGGGCCATAAAACATATGGACCATCAGGCATTGGGGTCCTCTATGGAAAAGAGAATCTTTTAGACGAAATGCCCCCTTATCAAGGCGGTGGAGGAATGATTGGAGAGGTAACAACTGATAAAGTTTCTTACGCTGAGTTACCTGCTAAATATGAGGCAGGTACACCTCCAATTGCTGAGGCTCATGGCTTGGGTATAGCGATAGACTATATGAATAATATAGGCATAGAAAACATAATTAATCATGAAGAAGAGCTCACTAAGTATGCTTATGAAAAAATTAGTGAACTTGACTTTGTTAAAATATATGGTGATGGAGATAATAGAAATTCAATTATTTCATTTAATATAGAAAATATTCATTCACATGAAGTCTCTTCATTTTTAGATGTAGAAGGGATTGCAGTACGAGCAGGGCACCATTGTTGCCAGCCACTCATGAAACATCTGGGTGTCAATTCAACGTCTAGATTATCTTTTGGGGTGTATAACACTATTGAAGAAGTTGATATTTTTATAAATGCATTAATTAAATGTAAGGAATTTTTTATAAAATGAATGAATTACTCAAAGAATTATATCAAGAAATAATACTCGATCATGGTAAAGAGCCTAGAAATTTTGGCGAATGTGAAACTCACAATAAAAGTGCTCACGGACATAACCCATTGTGTGGAGATAAGGTAAGTCTTACGTTATTTGTTGATGATGATGATATTATAAAAGATATTAAATTTTCAGGAGAAGGATGCGCTATTTCAGTAGCATCTGCTTCGCTTATGACTGAAAAATTAAAAGGTAAAAAACTGTCCTATGCAGAAAATATGTTCAAAGATTTTACTGACCTGGTGAAGGGGACTGAAGATTCACTTAGCACTATTGATGAAGATGACTCTCTTTATGCTCTTAAAGGTGTCAAAGATTTCCCTATGAGAGTTAAATGCGCAACTCTTGCTTGGCATACTTTTAAAAATGCTTTGAAAGAATAGATTATGAGATTATATCCTGTGTATATAGCCTTATTACTTCTATTTATTGTTTTACAGTTGTTGTATAGTAATAATGCTTTTTCAGAAGTTGATTTAGAAGGATATGATATGACTAAAGTAGATGTAATTGAGACTCCATTTTGGTGTTCAGCGACACCTGAGGAAAGAGCTGAAGCAATAAGTAAGCTAACCGATGAACAAAAGGCTGTTGCACTTAACGATGGCACAGAGAGACCTTTTGCAAATGAGTACTGGGATAGCAAAGAGAAAGGTATTTACGTAGATATTATCTCTGGAGAGCCACTATTCTCATCTTTAGATAAGTTTGACTCAGGTACAGGTTGGCCAAGCTTTGATCGCCCAATCGATGGAACAGAAATAGTCGAAATTGTTGATAAATCACTTGGCATGACGAGAACTGAAGTTAGAAGTGAATACGGCGATGCTCATTTAGGCCATTTATTTAATGATGGGCCAACAGAAACCGGACTTAGATATTGCATTAATTCTGCTTCATTAAAATTTATACCAGTAGATGAACTAGATGAAAATGGCTACGGTGTTTTTGTCAAACTTTTCAATTAGTAATTAATGGAAAAGTTATTAGATCAAAAAATTATTGACGCTCTCAAGACAGTATTTGACCCTGAAATTCCTGTTGATATTTATGAATTAGGATTGATTTACAAATGTGAAGTTTCACCAACTAATGATGTTTTGATTCACATGACTTTAACTACACCCCATTGTCCTGTCGCAGATGAAATGCCTAAAAAAGTTAAACAAGCAGTAGTCGATGTACCAGGTGTAAACAATGTAAGTGTCGATTTAGTATGGGATCCTCCGTGGGATATGTCACGCATGTCAGAAATCGCTAGACTTGAATTAGATATGATGTGAGATATCTACTTGAAATACAAAAATACGTATATATTTAGCTAATATTCGTATATATAAATGAGAATATGTGCCCGTAGCTCAGTTGGTAGAGCACTCCCCTTTTAAGGGAGTTGTCCTCGGTTCGAACCCGAGCGGGCATACCAAATAAATTGCTACTCAATAAACAAAACAAATTTTAAATATGAAATTTTATGAAAAATTAGGTCCGTACCAGAAAAAAGAAGATCTTGAAAAAAAGAAAGACATTAATCCTAACGTAGCTAGAAACTGGGTTATCACCTGGTACTCAATTGTTGCAGCGTCAATTATATTATATTTTGTTATAAGTAACATCTAACGATGTGGTTTCTTGATTGTGGATTAGACAGCGTTGAGTTGAGAAGAGTGATTGTTGTTTATTCATCAGCCTTAGCTCCTTTAATCCTTGCAGCTTATTTAACATATAAAAAAAAAATGAAAACGTGGGTCACGTTTACTCTTTTATCTTCATTTTTAATTGCTGCTTTTGGATGGGAGTTATGGGTAAATTACGGAATATTTAATGGCGACGAAGTTACACTTAGGCGCTCAGAAGCACTTAGTTGCGCGATACCTTTGCATGTTAACTGGCTAGTAAACTCCTTAGCCGATACAGGAATAGTTTGGCTCGCGATTATATTGGTATACTGGCTATTTCCAAAGAGAGCAGAAAATTATCAAGAGTTTAGTTACTTATTTTTTACTATCTTTTTTGTATGGTTTATGGGGCAAAATTTTATAGTTGAGACAATCATTTATCACAATCAAGTAGGAGGGGACGCCCTGTTATCTTGGGCACCGTTAATGCCGTTAGGATCATTTTTCAATCCAACACTAATGTCATTTGGCGAGCGTGAAATTACATTACAATCTCAATCCGCATGGTTAATTGGTACACCTCTATTTTATTTCATATCAATTTATTTTTATAAAAAGCATGGTAAGTAGTATAGTTACTTATGATTCTTACAGATTGCATGTGGTGCAGCAAAAAAGTTAATCCAATTGAGGTTCACGGTCATTATCAGTGTCCAAACTGCAAAATTAATATTGATCCATGTTGTTCTGGCGAACAGCAAAGTAATTATGATTCAACAATCCCTTCATGCAACACTAAAAGATATGATGACTGAATTTAAATTAGAAAATATACAAAAAAGCTAGAAGAACTAAAAAGATCATCAATGCCATCATAGGAAATGTTAAAATTCTATACAGTATTTGCATAAACTGTTTAAAATTAAATTGTTCCATATGGGTTTAATCAATCAATCTAATTTAATTTCTCCGTCATTATCATTTACAAAGAAATCTGGAAATGGCTCAGCATCAGGTGTTGCTAAATATTCTGATAAATCAGACTTACCTGAGTGTATTAATGTACTGTCATCGACACACATATTTCCTGTAAACTTTTTAGAGTCTTGAGTTAAAATAATATAAGCAGCATCGCCCATAATAGCCGGAGTTCTGCACTTACTTTTACCCTGATCATCCATTGATGCAGCTAATATATTATTTACAGCAGCGGTATCGATCATAGTTCTTGGCCATAATGAATTTACTGCAATACCAGCTGATTTTAACTCTTCTGACATGCCAAGAGTGCACATGCTCATACCGTATTTTGCCATTGTATATGCGACATGAGGACTAAACCATTGACTCTGCATATTTAATGGTGGACCTAGATTTAATATATGAGGGTTATTTCCTTTTTTTAGGTGTGGAATACATGATTTTGAAACCATAAACGTTCCACGTGTATTAATATTATGCATCAAATCATACTTTTTCATGTCTGTATTTAAAGTTGGTGTAAGGCTAATAGCGCTTGCATTGTTAATACAGATATCAATTCCACCAAAAGTCTCTACTGTTTTATCTACCGCAGCAATAACTTGATCTTCAAATCTAATATCAGTTTTTATTCCAATTGCATTACCACCAGCTTTAATGAGATCCTCAGCAGCCGTATGAATAGTTCCAGGTAATTTTGGATGAGGTTCTGTAGTTTTTGCAATTATCGCTATATTAGCCCCATCTTTGGCGGCCTTTTCAGCAATCGCGTAACCGATCCCACGAGTAGCACCAGTAATGAAAAGAGTTTTTCCTTTTAAGTCAGCCATTAAGTTCTCCTATATTTAAAAAAAGGTATAAAAATTCGTCATAAATAATTAATAAAAGTAGTACATAATAATTTTTTTTCAAAGGGTAAAACAGCTTTATGCTGAAAATGCTCTGAATAAACTATTAAAATTAGGAGACAAGTATGGAAGCAAAAGAAGTTGTTCAAAAAGGCTATGATCTTTTTGGTGCGGGAGATATGGAAGCATTTTTCAATGATGTGGTTCATGATCACATAACATGGACCTTCCCTGGCGATAATGACAAACACCCACTAGCTGGAGTACATGAGGGGAAAGAAAATTTTATAGCCAATATGATGAAGATACCAGAATACTGGAATAATTTTATGGTTAAACCAGTCTCAATGATAAGTGAAGGCAATAAAGTTTTCGTTATTGTAAAAGGAACGGCGGAAGGTATGGACACAATGTTTGGCCACTATTTTGAAGTTGAAGATGATAAAATGAAAGTCATGATGACTTTTGACGATACCTTGACTGCATATAACGCGATGACGAAGTAAAACATCGGAAAGGAATAGGACTATGACTAATGTAGAAGTGAAAAGCTTTAGCAATGCTGATGAAGTTAATGACAATTTTAATAATGCAAAAATTGAAGCTGTGAACGTCGGGGGACAAAGGATTATGAAGTTATCCCTTGAGCCTGGATGGAAATGGTCAAATGATATCAAGCCAACGGTTGGCACGGATAGCTGCCAAGCTACACATCTTGGCGTTATTGTAAGTGGAACAGTTGCAGTAAAGCATAATGACGGAACAGAAATGAGTTACTCTGCGGGTGATGCATATTCTATTGCCCCTGGACACGATGGATGGGTTGTTGGCAATGATCCTGCCGTAGTATATGAATTTGCAGGTAAATGGGGAGAATAATTATGACAACAAATAAATCACAATATACCCTGACTACCCAATGGATTGTTCCAGAAGATAAGAAATCAGAAGTTGAAAGTTTCTTTGCTGAGCATGAAGTATGGATGAGAGAAACACATAATCTTTCTGGCAATGATGAGCCAAGAATTGTTGACTACTCTGTTTCTAAGGCGCCCCAATACATTGACAACGACTTAGAAAAAGGGCCGTCAGGAAAAACAATTTACTCTTTGCATGAAGTGTATGTGACTGATCAAGGAGCGATGAAGCATTTTGAGTTGTGGCAGTCACATCCTGCCGCTGAGAAGATGGCAGGCATGGCTGAATATCAAACGGATATGTCATTTAATGCAGAAGTAATTGCATCAATGGAATCATAATAAGGAGATTAAAATATGTATGTAATGTTAACTCAAAAGCTATCAAAGGGCTTTAAATCATGGAAAGCAATGGCAGAAGCCAATGCAGAAAAAATAAAAGGATTTAAAGGAAAAGTGCTTTATGCTGGTGCTCACGCAGAGGATGATAATTCGATGGTTGTGATAATGCATTATGAGAGCAAGGACGGTTTAATGGCTTTTAAAAATGATGAGGAACTTACGAAAGCTCGTCAAGAAGCTGGCGCTTTAACAGAGACAACGGTTATGACAATTTTAGGAGATGACGCTCTAACAGATTTTCCTAATTAATCCAACTCTAATTGGCTGTAAGTTGATATGAAGTGTCTTCATTGCAGCCAATTCCTATTGACTTACCGTAAGCAACTATTTCCTGTTCTGAATACCTTTCTCTATCTAAGTTATCCAAAGCTATCATATTATTATCAATGCATGATTTGTGTGGAGATGGAAAAAGCGTTGTAAAAAAAATCGCAAAAACAAACAAAAAAAACGCTGCTGGAACCAAGCCATATCTATTTATCATTTTTTGAATAATTCCTCTGCGTTAAGTCGATCTTTACTTTTTGATAAAATATACTGGTTTGCTTTTTCAATTTCTTTTTCGAGTTCTAAAATGTATTCATTTAATTCCTCAATACTCAAGGTATCAAAATCAACTTCTTTTGGCTTAATAACTGGTTCTAATTCATCAGTATCCATACAATAGAAGTGTTCCATTTTTTTCAAGAGTTGTTAAGATAAATGATGACTAATGAGGTCAAATTTTTTGATAATCGACAGAGATATCTTTTGTTTGTTACAACAACAAACGAAAAGGCTGTTATTTCAGAAAAGCTATCACACTTAATTAGTGAACTAAAACCATCAAAACCAGCTTTAAAAATATTTGATGCTGGTGTTGGAGATGGGGCAGTGTTAATGAATGTGTTACGTATTTGTCATCAGAAATTTCCAACTATTCCTATCTACGTATCTTGCAAGGACGTAAGCATGGAAGATGCTAGACTTACAATTGAAAAACTAGCAGACCGTTTTGTTGAACATCCAAATATGGTTTTTACAATTTCAAATTTACATTACTCAGAGGCTGGCTATTTAAAGTCTAATAATGCTGACAAGCAAAAGAATATGAACTGGAGCAATATCTCTCTTGAAGGCAATTCATCATTTGGTTTTTATCAACAATTGAGACAGCTTGGTCCTCTGCTTAAAGAAAATTGGAGAGTTGAAGAAAATAAAGCTGGAAACACAACATATGAAAAACCATCAGTTCTAACTATTTATAGAAAAGACCAAGAATTTTCTCTAGATCAGGTAATCCCAAATATTGAAAACTCAATTAATGAGTTTGACTTAGTCATCGTGTCTCAAGCATATAGGTCACGCGCTTCAGTTGAAAAAAAAGTAAAGTCAGTGATTATGCCAATGACCGATATTCTGGCACCAAATGGAAAATTAGCAGTTTTTCATTCTTATGGTGGAGATCCAGGAATGAAAGCAATCAATGAGTTATGGCCAGAGGAGGAACCGTTTCCCAATAAGGGCCATGATATAATTCAATATATGAAAAACAATTTGAAGGATATAGCAAAAAACTCAATCAAGTTTAGAGATCCTGAAATTTTTAAATACAAGTTAAGGTCGCAACCAAATGAAATAAATAGCGGCATTTCAACCTCTTTAGTATTTTCTGCTTGGAACGCTTGTACTTATGTTGCTCAAATAAGTGATCAGATGGTAAAAGAAAAAGAAGCTGATCAAAGCTATATTGAGTGTGTAGAAAAAGTAATTCGTGATAATGATGGTCTCTGGTTTTACGATGAAATGCTTATTGCTGAGCGCTAATATTCATTGAATTTTTTGTTTTTAATTTATATCTATTAGTATGTTGGCTTCTTTAATTGTGGGCGCAGGTTGTTTTTGGGGTGTTGAAGCACTTTATGAGGATATGCCAGGGGTATTAAATGCTACGTCAGGCTATGCTGGGGGATCACTTGAGAATCCACGTTATGAAGATGTATTAACTGGAGAAACAGGTCATGTAGAAGTCGTAAAGATAGACTATGATACAAGTGAAGTGACTTTTGATACACTTATTGATGCCTTCTTCATTATGCACGATCCAACAACACTTAATCGTCAAGGCCCAGATATTGGTGAGCAATACAAATCAATAATTTTTTATAATAATGATGAACAAAAAAATATTATAACAAATAAAATTAAACTTATTGACGCAATGGATATACATGAAAACCCTGTAGTCACTGAAATAAGAGAGGCTGCTAAATTCTATCCTGCTGAAGACTATCACCAAGATTATGCCATGAAGACAGGGAAGCTATGTTATCAACAAATGTATGTAAGATACAACTACACTCCCATTCCCTGAATAGACTTAAAATAAAGTTATATATATTGGTAGTTTTTTATTCTCTAAGTTTCATAAAATCTTAATAAAAGTAAATTTTAATAAATAACTTTAAGGAGAATTTTTATGGCAATAGCGAGAAGTCAAATTTCGACAGCAATACCCGGTAAGGAAATGGAATTTATTTCCCTTTCAAAAGAAGGTATTAAATTAATGAATGATAAGGGTATCCCAACTGGAGTAAGAGTTAGTCACTCGGGCACTCAAGATATTGAGGTTTATACAGTATCAATGTTTGATAATTTTTCAGATTATGGTGCAGCACAAGACAAACTGATCAGTGATCCTGATTTACAGGCATGGTATGCAAAAACTGTAGCATCTGGTTCTGGACGAATTATTGATACAATGGAAATGGTTGAGATGAAAGGTTTTGAGAAGGGAGCAGGATTAATTGGCAATGTAACTGTTATTGTTATGTATAAATTAATCCAAGATCAAGGTAATATGGCTAAGTTTATTCAGTCGTGTCAGACTGCAAAAGAATTTCAAGAAAAACATGGAGCCCAAGTCAGGTTGTGGCAAGTTAATGCTAGCCATCGCTATCCTGGTATGATGGCTTATACAATGGGCTTTGAAAACTTTAATGATATGGGTAAAGCATTTGATGGCTGGAAAGAAGAGAATGAAAAATTTTATTTCAAGCAACCAGTTACTGCTACAATGGAGCAACAAATTATAATGCGTTCCTCAACCATGATTGGATAGTCTACTTATTGCCAAAACTTGGCAATTGAGGGTTAATTACTGTTGGAGTAACATATCTGCTTTTTGCAATGTCCAAACAATTAGGATTTTTATGATTATAGTAATTTGTGCTTTTATAATCTAGGTGTTTTGCTTTATCGAAAGTTACATTACTTTGTACGCTATACATAATGTCGCCGGGAATAGATATATGACCACCAATTCCATCATTAATTGTTCCTTCATTTTTAAAAACTAAATGATCTTCTGCACACTGTGGGACAGCTCCTAATACGTGTAAAATTTCGTGTAAAGCAGCTTTTGCCGTTTCATTAAATTCAGCTTTAAAACCTCCGTTATTATCAATACAAGAACCACTTCTTTTGCCGGGATAATAAAGGGCTGCAGTATTTGCTATTATTCCTTCAGTTGCGTAACTTGGCAATTGTGATGAAGCACAGACATCTCTGTTAGATCCACCGTAAATAACGAAATAAACTTTTTTTGGATCATTAAAACCATGAGAGCTTATAGCTGGCTGAAGTACATTTACAGCTTGAATACCTTCTTTTGAAATTTCGTTATCTTCTTTTTTAAGTCTTAAAAAAGTAATATCTATCCTACCGTCCTTTTTACGGTCAAATTTTAAGTTCTGTCCATCAACATATAATCTATCTTTTGTTTTTGAATTAAACCATTTATCAATTTGATAAAGCAACATACTTATTTTGCTGTTTAGATCATACTCTTTATCCACTCCATCTATTGGTATGACATACATTACATGGATGTTATAACCATCATCAATGTCTGGTAAATCAACAAAGCTTCTTCCTACCTTTTCATCTGATGAGTACACATTTGATGTAAGAAAAAACAAGACAAAAATTGAATATTTTATAAATATCTTCATTTAATTAAATCTGTTAACCTTATTTATATAAAATGAAAAAGTTAATTGTTAATCCTTTTTTTCAAAAAGGTTTTCCCACAGAAAATGGGAAAGATCCAGTCAGTACAGATGTAGAAGCAGTGAGAAAATTATTGGCTATGTGTCCGGTTGCTGCTGAAACACCCCTAGTTACTTCAGATTCTTTGGCAAAAAATTTAGGAATTAATAAACTCTGGCTAAAAGATGAAAGAAATCGGATGGGCCTAGGAAGTTTCAAGGCTTTAGGAGCTACTTTTGTTATTGCATCTCACGCGGCCAATAAAGTTGCAAACGAAAAAACAGATGATGACTGGAAAAAAAGTTTATTTGGAGAAACGTATGTATCGGCTAGCGCTGGTAATCACGGATTATCTCTAGCTGCGGGTGCACGAATATTTGGCGCTAAGGCAGTTATTTACCTCTCAAAAAATGTTCCTTCTACATTTGCTGATAGAATCCGAAGCTATGGCGCCGATGTCGTCATTCACGGTAATGATTATGAGGAAAGCCTGCAGGGAGCGCAAAGTGCAGCTGAAGAAAATAATTGGTTTCTTTTATCTGATGTAACTTGGGATGGATATGATTATGGCCTTCAAGTTATGCAGGGATATCTAGTGTTGGCAGCAGAGGCTTATGATAAATGTTCAGAAATGCCGACACATATATTTTTACAGGCAGGCGTTGGTGGCTTCCCAGCATCTATGGCAACTTTGGCGCGTAAATACTTTGGAGATAAACCAAAAATAATTATTGTTGAGCCAACAAAGGCCCCAGTATTACAAGAATCAATTAATGAAGGAAAAGCGACTACTGTGACAGGAGGTGTTTCTAGTATGGGAAGACTTGACTGTAAAAGCCCTTCATTAAAAGCTCTTTCCTCATTAGCTATAACCTGTACTCATTTTATAACCATTGAAGATGAAGATGCAGAAAACTCACTTAGCGATTTAGAAAAGATTGATTTAACAACAACACCATCAGGAGGCGCTGGATATGCAGCGATTGCAGAAGCACAAAAATATAGTGAATGTGGGATTGATAAAGACAGTAAAATATTAGTTTTTTTAACAGAAAAGCAAGATTAATTTTTATTATTGATAAAATCCAAAAGTCATTATTTAATTTCTACATGATTACAAAAAGCCTTCTTGGAAAAATTATCAAGGTTGGCAACTTAACTTGGATTAGTCCTAATGGTGAATTAAACACTTACGGTGACGGTACTGGAGAACCAATACGTATCCGTACAACAAATAGTTTTTCTGAATTAAAACTTCTTATGAACCCTTCTGTTCATTTTGGCGAAAGTTATATGAATGGTTCCCTAATTGTTGAAGAAGGTCGAATACATGACTTTTTAAAACTTATTTTCTCAAATACGAGTAGTGAGATTGACCATTGGGTCATGAAATTATCTAAAATAGTAAGAATGATACAAAACAAAATCAGAACGAGTAACTATATTTCTAAGTCAAAAGATAATGTTGCTCATCATTATGACTTATCAGATAAATTGTATGAATTGTTTCTAGATCCCGATAGACAGTATTCCTGTGCATATTTTAATTCACCAAATGATACTTTGGAGCAAGCGCAAATTAATAAAAAGGAATTGATATCAAAAAAATTGCTCTTAGAAGAAGGGCAATCAGTATTAGACATAGGATGTGGATGGGGCGGTATGGCTTCGCATATTTATAAAAAATCTAATGCCAATGTAGTAGGGGTTACTCTATCAGAAGAGCAAATTGCATATGCTAAGCAAAGAAAAATTGATGAAAAGCTTGATAAAGTTGAATATAGATTGCAAGACTATAGAAATGTAAATGAAACTTATGATCGTATCGTGTCAGTTGGAATGTTTGAGCATGTAGGAACATCTCATTATCAAGAGTTTTTTGATAAAGTTCATGATTTACTTAATGATACTGGAGTAGCCTTAATTCATACGATTGGAAGACTCACAGAGCCTACAAATAACGATCCTTGGATTGAAAAATACATATTCCCAGGTGGATATATTCCCGCATTAAGCGAAACAATGTCTCGTGTAGAAAAATCTGGATTATCATTAACTGATGTTCAAGTGTTGAGATTTCATTACGCGGAAACGCTCAAGCGATGGCGTTACAATTTCTATGATAATATAGATAAAGTTAAAGAACTGTATGATGAAAAATTTTGCCGCATGTGGGACTTCTACTTGTCATCTTCCCAAGCTTCTTTTGAAGAGGCAGGACTTGTTGTTTTTCAATTACAGCTATCTAAAAACAAAAAAACAGTTCCTGATTCTAGAAATTACATGCTCACTTAGTTGCCCCATTCATCATGAGGCAACCAAGTTTAGGGTATTAATTGTGAAAAGCTAAAATACCAGCGTCGGTTATATTTATATGTGGCGCTATATTTGCAAATACCCATCTTTGAATATCATTTGATGAGAATATGTCCATTGCTTCACCCATGTCTTCCATATTTCCAGCAGCAAAATAGATCATTGCATTTGCAGGCAAGACTGACTCACCACACGTAGCGCAATTTAAACTATCTACCTGAACTTTTGCTCCAGCACTTTGCATAATTTCTTGAAATTTAGGCATATTCAATAAAAAATTTATACCACTAGTCACTTCAACAAAGGCATATGCAACTGTTTGTCCTGCGCCACCCATTTCAGGCATTGGACTATCGTTAGCCATGATTGCATTATTACTTGAAGCATCTTGATTTACCTCGCCATAAGTACTTGCAAACCAATCTGGATTTGCAGCGGCTAGAACTTGATCGCTCATTAGATCGCTGAAATTTTCATAATAGATCTGAACAAAAGTAGTATCTTGAGGATTATCACCTCTCATCTTAGATGATGATCTTATATTGGCCATCTTAGCACCACCTGATAGTGCTTTTTCTTTATATTCAGCCGTAGCAGCAGCTAATTCTTGTGCGTCCATACCCTCAATTGTCCAAACATCCATGACCCATGCTTTTGAGCTTGAAATTGTGAATGCTAAGAGTGATATTGAAAGTAAGAATATTTTAAAAATATTATTCATACAAATCTCCTAAATTAAAAGAAAAATTCTAATTCAAATGGAATTCATAACTATGATAGATATTAGTATTAATCTTTAACTAGAATTTAAGATATTACACCTAAATAATTGTAATTATTATTTATTTTTTTAATTGTGAAATTTATGCTAAAGCTTTTATATATTTAATATGACTAAACTAACTACACCGCAAATAAAACCTCAGGAAATTCTTGAGGATCATGAGATTTCACATCTTCGAGAAAAGTCAGATTTCAAAGGCATAAGCATGTTGGTTCATGCGTGGTTTGTAATTTTAGCTTCCTTAACTTTTTTTACAATTTTTCCTAATGCAGTTACTTTTCTTTTAGCAGTATTGGTAATCGCAGGCAGACAACTCGGTCTTGCAATATTAATGCATGAAGGTGCACATGGATTAATAGTTAATAATACAAAGCATAATAATCTACTATCTCAGTGGATATGTGCTTTTCCAGTTTGGTCAGATACATATGGATACCGACACTATCACTTAGCGCATCATCGCCACACGCAAACTGCTGATGACCCAGACTTAAGTTTATCAAAGCCTTTTCCCGTAAATAGACTTAGCTTTATACGAAAAGTACTAAGAGATATTTCAGGTATAACAGGGCTTGTCCAGCGCTATGAATTAATTTTTAAAACTTTATTAACAAACGACACAAAAAAAGATGATGGTAAAAAAATTAGTGGATTTCAGTCAAAGAATACACTTTTTGGAATATTTATCTCGAACATGATTATTTTCATATTTTTTAGTGCAGTTGGTCAGTGGTGGTATTATTTTGCATTTTGGCTTCTTCCCCTATTAACATTCTTTCAACTTTTTTTACGCATTCGAAACATCGCTGAACATGCGGGCGTAAAAGAAAATTGTAACGACTTTAATAATGCTAGAACTACGTATGCAAATATTTTAGAAAGGGCATTTGTTGCACCATATTATGTTAATTATCACTTAGAGCATCACTTACTCATGTTTGTTCCTTGCTATAAACTTAGGAAGGCACATGAAATACTTCTTAAGAAGGGACATAGAGAAGAAATTGAAATGAAAGACGGATATATATCTTTACTTAGATCAGTAATAGTTTAACTGTTCATCATCATTTTTTATACCTATGACATCAGATTTTGATAATACAGCACTGAAAAAAGCTTTTGGCTCATTTGCAACAGGTGTTGCTGTTGCTACATCGCACTCAAGTGGGTTTACTATAAATTCATTTTCTTCTCTAAGTTTGAGCCCACCATTAATTATCTTCAATATCTATAAAACAGAAACTGATCATGTTGACTTTCTAAAAAACAACTCATTTGTCATTAATTTTTTATCGCGTGAACAAGAAGAGGTATCCCGATTATTTGCTACAAAAGATCCAGAAAAGGTTAATAAAACTCAACATTCAATCTCTAAGAATAAAAATATTATTTTGAACGATACTTTAGGACATATCGAGCTATCTGTTTTTCAACAAATTGATATAGCAGATCATGTGCTGGTTATAGGCCAGGTACAAAATTTAGAGACTGATGACAACAAGAAGCCACTCATTTATTACAGAAGTAAGTATCAAAGTCTCAGGGACTAATAACTCATTAGTTAGTATGATGGCGCACCAAAATCATTTTGGTTTTCACTACCTTTAAGACAGAGAAAGAAAATTAATGTAATTATTCCAATGAAGGGAACCACAACAATCAGCAACCACCAACCTGACCGATTAGTGTCGTGAAGCCTTCGAATATACAGAGCAATACTAGGTAACATAAATAAAAAGTATAAAAAAATATACATAGGGCCCAACATGATGGTTCCTGGAGAATTATTAAGATCTATTCCAAGTATCTGTAATTCAAACAATTGATCAAATTGTAAACCTATAAAACCAACGACTGTAGTAAATAAATAGAAATACCAAAACTCTGAACGAGTTGCTCTCGTTTTAAAGTCAAAGCATTTCACAAATGCATTATTGATTGATTTTATAAAGCTCATAATTAGTATTAGAATATTAATTTAATTAACTTATTATTACAAAAAAATATATAATCTTAAAATATGTCTAAGCAACTTAGAATTGGTGGAGCAAGCGGCTTTTGGGGTGACTCTGTAGTTGCAACTCCTCAATTGTTAAATGGAAATAGTCTTGATTTTATTGTTTATGACTATCTTGCTGAAATAACCATGTCTATTATGGCTCGAGCTAGAGCAAAAGATCCCTCAAAAGGCTATGCCACTGATTTTGTTTCAAGCGTAATGAAACTGAACCTGAAGCAAATTGCTGAGCAGAAAGTTAAAATTCTTAGTAATGCAGGAGGTGTTAATCCCCAAGCATGTGCGGATGCTATTCGAGAACTGATAAAAGAACTTAAACTGGATTTAAAAGTTGCCGTTGTTTTGGGTGATGACTTACTTGAACATAAAGATAAATTTTTAGATAGTGGCGTTCAAGAAATGTACTCTGATGAAAAATTTCCAGAGTTAGATAAGATTGCAAGTATTAATGCATACCTAGGAGCATTTCCAATCGCGCAAGCACTCAACGATGGTGCGGATATAGTGATCACAGGAAGAAGTGTTGATAGCGCGGTAACCCTGGCAGCGTGCATCCATACTTATGGGTGGAAAGAAGACGATTATGATAAGCTGGCTTCAGCGAGTTTAGCAGGACACATTATTGAGTGTGGTACACAAAGTACCGGTGGAAATTTTACTGATTGGGAACTTTCTTCAAAGAATCTTCACATGATTGGTTATCCAATTGTGGACGTTTCAGAAAATGGAGAATTCATCTGCACAAAATCAAAAAATACATCTGGATTAGTAAGTTTTGGAACTGTAGCAGAACAAATGTTATATGAAATTGGCGATCCTCAAGCATATATACTTCCAGATGTAGTTTGTGATTTCTCGAATGTAATTATTTCTGAGGTTGAAAAAAATACGGTAAAGGTTACGGGTGCAAAAGGATATCCTGCTCCTCAACAGTATAAAGTGTGCGCAACGTACTCCGATGGTTTTCGTGCAGGCCATGTCTGTTCATTTGTGGGCATTGATGCAGCAAAAAAGGCAAGAACTTATGGAGAAGCAATATTTGAAAGAGCAAAAATGATTATGCGAATGATGAATATTCCAGACTTTGATGAAACCAGCATTGAAATCATTGGTGACAACAGTCAATATAGCAATAAAGGTCAAAATGCAGACAATAGAGAAGTTGTCTTAAAGTTTGCTGCGAAACATCAAGATATCAGAGCAGTAGGTTTAGTACTGAAAGAGTCGGTAGGGTTAGGATTAGCGACACCACCAGGATTATCAGGCTTTGTTGGCGGTAGACCTAAGCCCTCGCCAATTGTAAGATTGTTCTCGTTTATGGTTAGCAAAGCAGATGTAAAAGTTTCTATAGATTTAGAAGGTTCAAATAATGAGTTTGCAGTTCATCAACCTAAAGAATTTAATATGTCTGAAATAGTAAAACCTGAAAACCCATCATTTGACTCTAAAGATGAAAAATTTATTGATGTTCCTCTTATTAAAATTGCATATGGACGTAGCGGAGATAAAGGAAACAAAGCCAATATAGGCATCATTTCAAGAGATCCTAAATTTTATCCTGCGATATGTAATTATTTAACTGAAGATGTAGTTATGAAATGTTTTAAAAACTTTTTAGAAGGATCGGTTGAAAAGTATTTATTGCCTGGATCCAATTCCATTAATTTTATACTTAATGATGTTCTTGGTGGTGGTGGTCCTGCTAGTTTAAGAAATGACCCTCAAGGAAAAGCTTATGCACAAATACTACTAGATCAAATAATTCCTATGCCCAAAAGATTGATGGATTGATAATGTCAGACCCTTTGCTAAATGTTGAAAATATTGAAACGTTTTATGGGCCCATTATGGCTATCAGGGGCGTTAGTTTCCAAGTGCAAGAGGGATCAATTGTAACAATATTAGGTTCAAACGGTGCAGGTAAGACGACTATTTTAAAGACAATTTCAGGAGCCATAGATCCTAGAAAGGGAAAAGTATTTTTGAGTGGAAGTGAAATACAAAAAAAGGATCCTGATAAGATACTTCGATTAGGCATGAGTCATGCTCCTGAAGGTAGAGAAGTATTCCCATACTGTTCTGTTTTAGAAAATCTTGAAATGGGTGCTTACACTAGAATTGATAGAAAAGGCATACAAAAAGACATAGAGCAGGTGTATGATTACTTCCCTATTCTTAAGGAAAGAAAAAATCAACCTGCTGGATTACTTTCTGGCGGCGAACAGCAAATGCTTTGCATTAGTCGAGCTTTAATGAGTAAGCCAGAAATTATGCTTTTAGATGAACCTTCATTAGGCTTGTCACCAAAACTTGTTAAAGAAATTTTTGAAATTATAATCAGGATCAATAAAGAATTGAAAACTACTATATTACTGGTTGAACAAAATGCAAATATTGCATTAAGTAACTCTGATTTTGGTTACGTTTTAGAGTTGGGAAGAATAGTCATGGAAGGTAATAGTAAAGAATTGCTTGAAAAAGAAGACATAAAAGAATTTTATCTTGGCCAACAAGATGAAGGAATAAGAGGGGAAAGACGTTGGAAAAAGAAGAAAATGTGGAGATAAATACAATACCAAAATTATTTTGGAATTCAGTTAAATCTCGAGCAGATAGAGTTGCCATGCGAGAAAAAGATCTAGGTATTTGGCAAGAAATTTCATGGACTGTATATGGAGAAAGAGCAAAACTAACTGGCTTAGCTCTTCACACACTTGGACTCGAAAAAGGTAATGTCGTATCAATTGCTAGTGAGGGAATGCCTGAGTGGCTCTATACAGATATGGGAACCATTGGTGCGGGAGGTATTTCAAGTGGAATTTATACAACAGACTCAGCTGAACAAGTAAAGTATCTAGTAAACGATAGTGCAACGAAGTTTTATTTTGCTGAAAATGAAGAACAACTTGATAAAATTCTAGAAGTCAGAAGTGAATGTCCCACACTGAAGCAGATTATTGTTTTCGATATGGAGGGATTAAACGAATTTCATGACGATCAAGTCATTAGTTATGAAGAGTTTTTAAAAATAGGTGAAAAGGCAAATCAAGAAAAGCCTGATCTATGGGAAAGTTTAATTAATAACGTTAATTCTAGCGATATTGCCATCTTGGTCTATACATCTGGCACAACAGGTCCCTCCAAAGGAGCCATGATCAATCATGAAAATATTCTTTATTCAATCAATACTGGTTACGACATTTTTGAAACGATGGAACATGAAGAACAATTATCATTTCTTCCTTTGTGTCACATACTGGAACGTTCTGTATCAGTTATGATACCTTTAAAAACTGCTGCTGTTGTTAATTTTGCAGAGAGCATAGATACAGTTCCTGAAAATATTCGTGAAGTCTCGCCAACTGTATTTATTGCGGTACCAAGAATATGGGAAAAGTTTTACTCATCCATTACAATCTTAATGAAAGATGCGACTTTTATAGGGAAGTATTCATATCAATTTTCAATAAACGTAGGCTCCAGATACAAAGAGTACTTTATCGATGGTAAGGCACCTCCTTTATCTTTAAAGATATTATATTGGCTGTGTAACCAATTAGTTTTAAAAAATATTAAAAAACTTCTTGGTCTCAACAATTGTCGATACGGTTTAAGTGGAGCTGCTCCTATATCGCCCGAGTTAATTAATTGGTACTTATCACTTGGTATAGATATGAGGGAGGGTTGGGGTATGACCGAAACTTCTGGTGTCGGTACAGCTTTTTATTCACGAGAAATAAAATTGGGTCATGTAGGCAGGGCAGTTAATGACTCAGAAATTAGAATTGCAGAGGATGGGGAAATCCTTTTTAAAGGTCCGGGAGTTTTTTGTGGTTATTTAAATAAACCTGAACAAACAAAAGAAACGCTAAAAAACGGATGGTTACATACAGGGGACGTTGGTGAGATGGATAATTATGGCAATATAAAAATTACTGATAGAAAAAAAGATATTATAATTACCGCTGGCGGAAAAAATATCTCTCCATCTGAAATAGAGAATGAGTTAAAATTTAGCCCTTTCGTATCAGATGCGGTTGTCATAGGGGATAAAAGAAAGTTTCTATCCTGTTTAATTATGATAGATGAAGAAAACGTAATGAAGCATGCACAGGACAACGACATTCCGTTCTCAAACTTTGAAAGTTTATGTAAATCTAAGGATATCGTGGAGCTGATTGACAATGAAGTATCTTCAGTGAACAAAAAATTTGCAAATGTAGAGCAGATAAAGAAATTTTCTCTTATCGACACGCAGCTTACTGCCGAGGATGATGAACTTACTCCAACTATGAAGCTCAAACGTAAATTTATA
>CACHYW010000018.1 GCA_902584215.1 uncultured Pelagibacteraceae bacterium | reverse complement strand
ATTTCAATTGACCCAGTGCATCCATTTCCATTTATTCCAAATGAAGGACTGTGTATTTCATTGAGTTTAGTGGCAGGAGGTTCAAATAAACCGTTTAATTCGGTAATCATTGTTCCGCGAGCATTAAACAGACTTGTGTTTATTCAAGAGGGTAAAAAAGAATACTATTTATTTGTTGAAGATATTATTAGATATTTTTTTAAAGATCTATTCCCAAATTCTAAATTGTTGGATAGTGCAATATTCAGAGTTATAAGAGACAGTGATATCGATTACGAATATGAAGACGATGAAGATGTTATTAAATACTTTGAAAAAGCATTAACAAAAAGAAAAAGAGGGGAAATAGTAAGGCTAGAAATTTTAAAAAATATATCATCTAAAAAGAAAAACTTTTTAAAAAAAAATTTGAATCTTAAAGATGCGCAAGTCATTGCTCTATCAAAGCATGTTGGTTTACAAGATTTATCGCAGATTGATAATTTAAATAGACCAAAATTAAAATTTAAAAAATTTATTTCAAGACCTGTTGAAAGGTTAAAGCAATTTGATAATAATTGTTTTGCTGCCATCAGATCAAAAGATTTTGTTGTCCATCATCCATATGAAACTTTTGATGTTGTAGTTGATTATCTAAATCAGGCCGCTGTAGATCCAAAAGTAGTAGCAATTAAACAAACGATTTACAGAACCACTGCTGATAGTCCAATTATAAAAGCCCTTACAAAAGCAGCAGATAACGGTAAGAGTGTTACAGCTGTTGTTGAGATCAAAGCAAGATTTGATGAGGAATCTAATTTAGCTCTTGCCAATCAAATGGAGAAATCAGGAGTTCAAATTGTATATGGTTTCGCTCAATTGAAGACGCATGCAAAGGCAAGTCTAATTATCAGAAGAGAAGCAGGCAAATTAAAAAGCTATGTACATGTTGGTACAGGAAACTATCATCCAAAAAACGCTAAAACTTATGAAGACCTGTCATTATTTACGGCAGATGAAAAAATCTGCAAAGATATTGAAAGAATCTTTAATTACATGACTGGGTATGCTTCTCCAATGAAATTAAATGATATAGTACTCTCTCCACCCGCAATGCGAAATCAAATTAATGCAATGATTGATAATGAAATTAAAAATGCAAAGAAAAGTAAACCATCTGGTATCTGGCTTAAAATGAACTCTTTGGTTGACCCTCAAATGATCTCCAAGCTTTATGAGGCTTCTGCAGCGGGAGTAAAAATTGAATTGTTCATTAGAGGAATTTGCTGCTTAAGACCAGGAGTTAAAAAACTTTCTGAAAATATTGTTGTTAAAAGTATCATTGGCAGGTATTTAGAGCATGCTAGAATCTTCTGTTTTGCAAACGAATCTAATATACCATCAAAAAACAACACCGTTTTAATTGGATCAGCTGATCTTATGCCTAGAAATCTGGATAGAAGAGTTGAAATATTAACCCCCATAAAGAACTCCACTGTCCATGAGCAAATATTGAATCAAATAATGGTTGCCAATTTCCTAGATAATGAGCAAACGTGGATAATGAACGATGATGGCACATACAAAAGAGTTAAACAAAAAGGTAAGACGTTTAATGCACATAAATACTTCATGTCAAATCCAAGTTTATCAGGTAGAGGAAAATTAAAAGGAAATAGAAAGCCGAAGAAACTACTCTCTCTGATGCATTATGAATAATTTAATTCCCAAAAAAAAATTATTTTTTAAAGACGAACGTATTGCAATAATCGATATTGGCTCTGATACAGTTCGTTTTCAAATTTTTGAAAACTTTAGGAATAATCAGATAGCTATTTTTAATAAAAAAATTTCATGTGGGTTAGGTAAAGATCTAATTAAAAACAATAAGCTTAATAAAGACTCTATAAAAAGAGCAATGAATGCGTTCTATTATATAAAGGAATTGATAGACTCATCAAATATTAAAAATTTTGAAATTTTTGCAACAGAAGCTGTCCGTGTTGCTAAAAATAGAGAATCATTCGTTGCTGATGTAGAAAATATTTTTAAAAAGAAAATACATGTATTAACTGGCGATGAAGAAGCAAAATTTTCTGCCATGGGGTGTATTGTTGGCCTAAAAAAATCAAGTGGTCTCGTTGCCGATCTCGGCGGTGGCAGCTTAGAACTCGCAGAAGTTAAAAAGAAAGAAATAATGAATACATTGTCTTTGCCTCTAGGTGTTCACAGAGCAAAAACTAAAAATAAAAAAATAATAGAAAAATTCAAAAACTCTCTACAAAATACTGAATGGCTTAATGAAAATAAGTTTAAAAGGGTAATCCTTACAGGCGGCACGTGGAGAGCTTTAGTTAAATTATATTTTGATAAGTACAGCTATCCTCTCAAAGTCATTCATCATTTCAAACCTGATTTTGACAACTTTGTATCAATGCTTGAAGAAGTTTCAAATTTTAAAAAAAAGGATTTGCAACAATATTCATTAATTACAAAAGATAAAACACCATTTATACGATACGCAGCCAAGGTCGCGATGGAAATAATAAATAAGGCCTCTGCTAAGCAAGTAGTTATTTCATACACAGCTATCAGAGAAGGTTATATTTCTAATAAATTAAGCTTAAGCTCAAATAGCGATCCGCTTGAATATCAATCATTAAAAGTTGCTGCAATTTCTAACGAATTAAATCATAGTGCCTTAAATTATGAGAATATTAAATTATTCACAAATAATTTTTTTAAAAGAAAATCCTATTTAAATAAAAGAATAAGAGTATCCTCTATAAGTTATTTATCAACGGGAGACAGTATAGCTCGTGACGAGAGGGGATTGTTTGTATTTAAACAAATATTAAAATCAGAAATATTAAAGTTTAGCCATTCTGACAGAGTTACACTCGCTACTGTTATTTATGTTTTTCACAATGGAATAGATCTAAATGAGATAAAAGATTATAGAAAAATTATAAATAAAAATAAATTATTAAGCAGTATTGAGCTTGGATTATTCTTAAGAATTGTATATGAAATTGGAAAATTATCTAATTTTAATTACAGCAATATCAGTATTTATGTAAAAGATTCAAATTTGATATTTTCTATCCCAAAAAACTATTCAGAACTTTTAAACAGTAGATTTAATAAATTTATTTTAATGCTTTCAAAGCACAAAAAATTATCACAAAAGATTATATTTGTTTAATCAATGGAAAATATCAGTTTTATTCTTAATAAGCTAGAAGATGCAATAATCGTTCTTGATTCCGATCAAAAAATTGTTTTTCAAAATTCCCATTCAATAGATTTATTTGAAAATAATTATACTGGTCAAAATATAACAAACTTAATTAGAAGCCCAATAGTTTTAGAGGCATTAGAAAATGTATATAAAAATAAAGAAACAGAAATAATTGAATATAATAGTGAGTACGGAAGTTTATCACCTAGATCAACAAATTTTTACAATGTGGAGATTAGTTATGAGAAAAATCATCTCCAATTAACTAACACAAGAGACAATTATGTTATTCTCATGAAAAATATAACTCCTTTAAAAAATATTGAAAGAGTACGCTCTTCTTTCATTGCAAACGTAAGTCATGAGCTAAAAACACCTCTTGCTACAATCATGGGTTTTTTGGAGACTATAAGAGGTCCAGCAAAAGATGATCAAAAATCTATGTCTAAGTTTCTTGGTATTATGGATAAAGAAACAATTCGCATGAAAAGACTGATAGATGATTTAATTGTCGTATCTAAAATAGAGTCTGATGAGCATATTCATCCAACCAAAAAAGTTAATTTATTGAAAACAATAGATAATGTGGCTGAAAGTCTTAAAGAATACGCATTGACAAAGAATATTAAAATAAGAGTCAACCATCAACTTAGTGAGGGTTTATTTGTATTGGGAAATGAAGATGAGTTGGTACAGGTCTTTACAAATATTATAGATAATTCGATTAAATATGGAAAACTAAACAGCTCAATAGATATATTGGCAGAAAAAATCAAAAAGCAAACTGATTATAGTGATAATAAAAAGCTATTTCCACAACTTGTATCAAAAATCAGCGTTAAAGATGAAAGCGAAGGCATTCATCCTAAACATCTAGCAAGATTAACTGAACGTTTTTACCGTGTAGATGCAGCAAGATCAAAAGAAATCGGTGGAACGGGTTTAGGGTTAACCATAGTTAAACATATTTTAAATAAGCACAGAGGACATTTAGATATAAAAAGTGAAATAAATCAAGGCAGTACATTTTCAGTAGAATTGCCTATTGCACCCATTTCATAAGGTGCAATAATAGTTTAACAAATCTTGGTTAAAATAAGATATGGCGACTCAATTTGTTTTGTTTGGTTATCATCATTTGGCAACAATTTTCACAATTGTGACTATTTCAATTTTATTTCCTTTCTTTGTTCGATTTATAAATAATAAAAATGTAACTAGATCAATTTTTTTGTTAATTGGTTTTATATTAATTTCTCATGAGATAATAAAGCCATTTTATCGAGTGATATTTTATGATCATTCTATTTACGAAGTATTGCCATTGCACATTTGCCATATAGCTGCAATATCAATGGGATTATATGTGTATACAAAGATTAAATTTTTTTTCGAAGTGGGTTATTTTTTTGGATTAAGTGGAAATTTCCTTGCAATCATTACACCAGATTTGGATTTCTCATTTCCTGATGCAGAGTATATTACTTATTATTTCGGTCATGGTTTATTACTGCTTTGTGTAATATATGCCTGTGTATGTACGAAGGTTCAATTAACCTGGTGGTCAGTTTTACGAGTTCTTTTGTTTGCCGTTTGTTTATTACCTATAATTTATGGACTAAATATTTATATTTCTCAATTCTTTAAAGGTGTAAATTATTGGTATTTAATGATAACGCCTGCCGCGAACACACTTTTAGATATATTTCCATCTCCTCCAATGCACATTCCTTATTTGGCTGTGTTAACAGTTATTATATTCACATTAATTTATCTTCCCTTTAAATATCTTAATAAAAACAGTTATTTAAACTATCAACAATAAACTGACATTCATAAAACTGTAATAAAACTGTTATAAACATGTAACCAAGTCAAAATAATTTATTGATGATTCTAAACCTTAATGGAGAAAATAATGAGATTAATCAAAATAATGATTATTGCAGTTTTCGCTTCATCAATTTTTACATTCAGTTCTCAAGCTAGAGATACTATAAAAATCGTTGGTTCGTCGACTGTATACCCTTATGCAACCGTAGTTGCTGAGAGATTTGGTAAGACTGGATTTAATACACCAGTGATTGAGAGTACTGGTACGGGCGGTGGAATGAAATTATTCTGTGCTGGAGTTGGTACCGATCACCCCGATATTACCAATGCGTCTCGTAAAATTAAAAGTAAAGAAAAGGCATTATGCGCTAAAAATGGCGTTACTGATATAATTGAAATTACAATTGGTAATGACGGCTTGACGCTTGCTCATAGCTTAGATGCTGCCGATGCAGACTTTACGCAAGAGCATTTATTTTTAGCAATTGCAGAAAAAGTACCCGCTAATGTTGCAAAAGATGGCGAGGGTAATGTCATTGCTGGAAATTTAATTGATAACCCATATGAAAAATGGTCTGACATTGATGCTTCATTACCTGATCATAAAATTGAAATCCTAGTTGCACCGCCGACATCTGGTACAAGAGATGCTTGGAATTCACTTATTATGAAAAAAGGTTGCAAAGCAGCAGGCGCATACACACTTTGGGAAAATGCCGGTGAAAAGGCAAAGAAAAAATGTGCAGTAGTGCGAGAAGATGGAAGAGTTATTGAAGCTGGTGAAAACGACACTTTAATAGTTCAAAAATTATCAGAGGATCCAGAAAGATTTGGTTACTTTGGTTACAGCTACCTTCTAGCTAACGAAGATAAAATTAAATCTGCTTCGATCACTGGAATTCAGCCAACGCTTGCTGGTATCCAGGATTATTCTTACCCAATTGCACGACCATTACAGTTCTATGTGAAAAAAGCTCACGTAGGTGTTGTGCCAGGAATTGAAGAGTTTCTTGAAGCTTTCACAAGTCCTGATGCAATGGGTGAAGATGGATATCTAACTGATATCGGTTTAGTTGCATTATCTGATGGTGATGCATCTGATATAAGATCAAGAGTTGCTAACTTAGAAACACTCGATCTAGACTAAAAGACTTGATTAATCCACAACTGAGGCAAGTTATGCTTGTCTCAGTTGTTAAATAAGCATTATGGTGAAGCATGGGATTTATCTTAATTTCTTTAATTATTCTAATTGGTATCACCAGCTATTTTCTAGGAAATTTAAGAGCAAAAAATCTTAGGACTTCAAATCAAAAAAATCTTAAATCACTTAGTCATTATTATGGGTACTACGTAGCTCTATGGGCTGTTGTGCCGGCGTTATTGATACTGTTGATGATTACCTCGTTTAAATCATTTTTTATTGAGCAATATGTATTAAGTGATTTCATAGCACTTGGCAGTTATACAGAAACAGAACTAAGTTTATTATTTACCCAAATCGAAAACACTGCAATGGGCATAAAACTTTTTGATGAAAATACTATTCTTATAGATGGCGCCGTAAATAAATTAAATTATATTAATAAGACGAGTGAAAACTTAACTTATGTTACAGTTCTTGGGTTGTCAGGTTTACTGGTTCTTTACTCAATATTCAATATTAATCACAAACTTAATTCTAGAAAAATTGTCGAGAAATTTTTACTAGTCTTGTATTTTACATGCTCACTTGTCGCTATAATGACCACTGTTGGAATAATTTTTTCCTTATTATATGAAACGTTGCGTTTTTTTTCTCAAGTTCCAATAACCGATTTTTTATTTGGATTAAATTGGAGTCCTCAAAGAGTTTTTGTTAGAGAAGCTGGAGATCTTGATACAAGAGACTTGGCCAATGCATTTGGCGCTGTTCCATTATTTGCTGGAACATTTCTTATTGCATTAATTGCAATGTGTGTTTCAGTCCCAGTTGGCTTACTCACAGCCATTTATATGTCTGAATACGCTTCTCCAAAAGTCAGAGATTGGGCTAAGCCAATCATTGAAATTCTTGCTGGCATTCCAACGGTTGTATACGGATTTTTTGCAGCGTTAACTGTCGCGCCTTTAGTGAGAGATATCGGTCAGGGTGCTGGACTAACTGTCTCTTCTGAAAGCGCTCTAGCTGCGGGATTTGTTATGGGAATAATGATAATACCATTTATTTCATCACTTTCTGATGATGTAATAAAATCTGTACCTCAGAGTTTAAGGGAAGGCTCTTATGCCATGGGAGCAACCAAAAGGGAAACAATTGTAAAAGTATTATTGCCAGCTGCTTTGCCAGGCATTGTCGGTTCATTTCTATTAGCTGTCTCAAGAGCAATTGGGGAGACAATGATTGTTGTTATGGCTGCAGGATTAAATGCAAAATTAACAGCTAATCCACTTGATGCGGCAACTACAATTACTACTCAGATTGTTGTTATTTTAATCGGTGATCAAGAATTTGATAGCCCAAAAACACAGTCAGCTTTTGCTCTGGGTTTAACTTTGTTCGTTGTTACTTTGGCTCTAAATTTTATAGCTTTACAGGTCGTAAAAAAATATACGGAGAGATATGACTGATAGAATAGAACAAAGAATAAATAGTTTAAATAAAAGGCTCAATTCAGAGAAAAGATTTAGGATTTATTGTATTGGTGCAATGAGCTTTGCGCTTGCATGGGTGCTTATTTTATTTCTAAATATATTTTCATCTGGCTATTCAGCATTTTATAGAACTGTTATCCAGGTAGATGTGCCTTTTTTAAATCTTATTGAAGACACGACACAATTTTCTGAGATGAGTTCAGAGGATATTAACAACCTGTCAATGTATTCTTTTTCCAAAAAGGCTATTTATAGACTTTTTCCAGATATTGAAGAGAAAAAAGATAAGAAAATGTTGATACGATTATTCAGTATTGAATTTGAGCAAGAAATAAGAGAATTTTTAAAATCGAATAAGTCAAATATAAATGAAACAGAAACAATATATTTAACTGCCTCCGACGATGTAGATCAGGTTAATAAAGGAAACTACCCAAGGGACTTAGATGAAGACAAAAGAAGAATTAAAGATATTCAACTTTTATTTTTTGATGACCTTGTAGATAGGGGACTTGTCAGCTATGAATTCAATCTACCATTTTTAATGAGGGGTGACAGCCGAGAACCTGAACTGGCAGGAGTAGGAGGTTCAATAGTAGGTTCTTTATTCACAATTTTGGTAGTTTTGATTTTGTCTTTTCCTATTGGAATTTTTGCAGCTATTTATCTTGAGGAATTTGCACCAAAAAATAAAGTTACCGATTTTATTGAAATTAATATTAATAATTTAGCAGCGGTACCTTCTATTGTATTTGGCTTATTGGGGCTTGGTATTATTTTAAATACATTTGGATTGCCAAGGTCAACACCTCTGGTTGGAGGCATAGTCTTATCTTTAATGACCCTACCAACAATAATTATTGCAACTAGAGCCTCATTAAGGGCAGTGCCGCCATCAATAAGAGAAGGTGCATTAGCAGTCGGAGCAACCAAAATGCAAGCAGTAATGCATCATGTAGTTCCTGTAGCAATGCCTGGTGCATTAACAGGTACGATTATAGGCCTTGCTCAAGCACTTGGAGAAACTGCGCCATTATTATTAATTGGTATGGTGGCATTTGTTGTAGATGTTCCACAAACACCGCTGGACGCTTCTGCCTCTTTGCCAGTTCAGGTTTATTTATGGTCAGAAAGTGCAGAAAGAGGTTATGTTGAAAAAACTTCAGCTACAATTATGATGTTACTTGGATTTTTAATTTTAATGAATTTAGCTGCAGTATTAATTAGAAGAAAATTTGAAACAAAATGGTAAAATAGAATATGAAAAGTATAAAAATAAAAGCGGACAACTTAAATGTTCATTATGGAGAGAAACAGGCACTCTTCGATGTTTCCATGTACATGGAAGAAAAACAAGTCACCGCTTTGATAGGTCCATCAGGATGCGGCAAATCAACCTTTATTAGATGCTTAAATAGAATGAACGATGTTATTGATATATGCAAAGTACAAGGAAAAATAGAAATCGATGGCAACGATATTTATGCACCAGACATGCAAGTTGAACAACTAAGAGAACGCGTGGGTATGGTTTTTCAAAAGCCGAACCCCTTTCCAAAATCTATTTTTGAAAATGTTGCTTATGGCCCAAGAATACATGGAATTGCAGAACATAAATCTGATTTAGAAGAAATTGTTGTTACCAGTCTAAAAAAAGCAGCTCTCTTTGATGAGGTTAAAGATAGATTAAGCGACTCAGGAACAAGCCTGTCAGGAGGGCAGCAGCAAAGATTATGTATTGCAAGAGCTATATCCGTAAATCCAGATATTATTCTAATGGATGAGCCTTGTTCAGCTTTAGACCCAATTGCTACGGCTAGAATTGAAGAATTAATGGGAGATCTTAAAACAGAATATACAATAATTATTGTTACACACTCGATGCAACAAGCCGCTAGAGTTTCATCAAGGACAGGTTTTTTTCATTTAGGTAAATTAGTTGAAGTTGATAAGACTGAAACAATCTTTTCAAATCCATCAGATCAGAGAACGCAAGATTATATAACAGGGAGGTTTGGTTAATGAGTGAACACATAGTTTCATCTTATGATGAGCAATTAGATTTAATAAATAGTACATTAATTAAAATGGGAGGATTGGTTGAAACACAGCTTCACAATTCTCTTGTTGCTTTGGGTGATAAAGATACTGCTTTTGCAGAAGAAATTTTAAGAGATGATAATAAAATAGATGCTCTAGAAAAGGAAATTGATGCTTTAACATACAAAGTAATTGCAATGAGGCAACCGCTTGCTAATGATTTAAGAACCGTACTTTCGGCACTAAGCATTGCAAACGATCTCGAGAGAATGGGTGATCACGCTACCAATATTGCTAAAAGAGTTGCAAATGTAAAAATAAATATGCCCGACACGCCGGTTTCAGAAATTGTCAATATGGGTGAGAACGTTCAAAGAATGATAAAAAATGTTTTAGATGCCTTCGTTCAAAAATCAGATACGCTAGCAATTAATGCTTGGGATTTAGACGGCGATATTGATGAATTGTATTTATCAATTTACAGGGATCTTCTTAAGACGATGGCAGAAGACCCAGATACAATTACAGGCTGTTCACACTTATTGTCGATTGCTAAAAACATAGAGAGAATAGGAGATTATGTTCAAAATATTGCTGAAGACATTCACTTCATTACAACTGGTCAAGCCTTAGAACGTAAGTCGGAAAAAAGAATTAAGTGGGAAAAGGTTTAATGAAACCTAAAATCCTAGTAATTGAGGATGAAGTCTCAATAGTTGAATTATTAAAATACAATCTCACAGCTAGTGGATTTGATGTAGACGTATGCTTTGATGGCGATAGCGCATTGGATAGTATATTTGGTGATATTAAATACGATCTCATAATCGTTGACTGGATGCTCCCAAATATTTCTGGGTTAGAATTGTGTAGACGAGTACGTAAAGATAAAACTACAAAGAACATTCCTTTAATTATGCTCACAGCTAAAGGAGAAGAAGAAGATAAATTAAGAGCATTTGAAACTGAAATTGATGACTACATAACAAAACCATTTTCAGTCAATGAGTTAGTAGCAAGAATTAAAGCAGTACTTAAACGCTTAAGACCTATTTTTTATAATGAAGTTCTTACTTATAAGGGAATTCAATTAGATGTTTCAACGCATCGTGTCACCAGGGATAAAACAGAAATAAGTCTTGGACCTACGGAATTTAATTTATTGCGTTTTTTAATGGAAAATCAAGGTAAAGTATTTTCAAGACAACAATTATTAGATTATGTATGGACTACAAGTCCATATGTCGAGCCTAGAACAGTTGATGTTCATATCAGAAGATTAAGAAAAGCATTAAACGAAGGATTTGAATACGACCCAATTAGAACAATTAGATCTGCTGGATATTCTCTTGGTATATGAGCATTAAAAATGTTTTATATTTATGTACGCAAAATTCAGCCAGAAGCATTATAGCTGAGGCAATTACCAATTATAAATATAGTGAAAGTCTGAAAGGCTATAGCGCTGGTAGCACACCTTCAGGAATAATAAATCCTAAAACACTCGATTTATTAGATGATATGAAAATACCGACTGAGAAACTCTATAGTAAAAGTTGGGACGTATTTGGTGAGCCCAACTCTCCCTCTATGGATTATGTCGTTACTGTGTGTGGAAATGCCGCTAAAGAAACATGTCCGATCTGGCCGGGTGCTCCAAAAACATTTCATTTCAATATTGAAGACCCCGTTAAACAGAACTTAAACGAAGTCGATCACAAAAAGTTTTTTAGATCTACATTTGATTATATTGATCAATTAATAAAAGAAAATTTGCTTAAATAAATGCCTAAAAAAATACTTTCTGAATATCTGGGTACACTCTTACTTGTTTTCTCGGTAGTAGGATCAGGGATAATGGCCGAAACTCTATCTCCTACAAATGAAGGTGTTGTATTGCTTGCTAATGCAATAGCAACAGGAGCCATGCTTTACGTGATAATATCAATATTTGGACCTATATCTGGAGCTCATTTTAATCCAGTTGTTACACTTTATTTTAGATTTAAATCAGATATTAATAACCTAACGATGATATTATTTATCATTTTTCAACTAGTGGGTGGCACTTCTGGAGTCATTTTAGCAAATTATATTTTTGACGATTTATTTATTGAATTTTCAACTAAAGAAAGAACAGGAATTAATATTCATGTCTCTGAAGTGGTTGCAACAATAGGCTTATTAATTACTATTGTGCTCACATTAAAGGCTAAAAGAGATCCAGCAATAGCGGTGGCTTTATATATAACTGGGGCTTATTGGTTCACATCTTCAACATCATTTGCCAATCCAGCTGTCACGATCAGTAGATCATTCACCAACACATTTACCGGTATAGATCCACAGCACGTGTTGATGTTTATTTTTATGCAATTAATTGGACTCTTAATTGCATATTTTATTCTTCGGTTTTACGATTAATTATATCGCTTGTCCAGATACCCATACTTTTTTTACTATTGGTAAATTGTTATAAATACTGAAACTAACTAGGTCCGCCTTCATGCCGCACTGTATACTACCTCGGTCTAGAAGCTGTGTAGCTATTGCAGGGTTTCTTGAAATTGAGGCAATTGCTTTTGGCATATTACCGGACTCTAAACCCCACTTGACAGCTGAAGAAAGTAGGGATGACGGGATATAGTCAGAGCTAAAAATATCAAGGCAATTTTCGTCTATGAGTTCTTGAGCTGAAATATTTCCAGAATGTGACCCACCTCTCATTAAATTTGGCGAACCCATGATAATTTTCATGTCTTCTTTTTGCGACTCTTTTGCTGCTTCGATTGTGGTTGGAAATTCTGCTATTGAAACTCCTAGATTTTTTGAACTTAATACATCTTCTATAGTAGTGTCATCATGACTCGCAAGAACACATTGAAATCTCATTTGTGCTTCAGATATTTTCTTTATATGTATTTCACTATTTTTTGACTGCAGTGCTTTTAATTTAGAGAAGTGATTTTCCATTTCTTCATCAGATAGTTGATATTTACCCGCTAAATATTCCTTATATTTATCTGTATTTCTAAATTGTCTTTGTCCCGGTGTATGGTCCATAATGCTTATCATTTTAACGTTGCTTGATTCATCAAACTCATCAAGTTCATTTGCTAACGTTTCAGATGCGGTTTCTGCACGCAAGTGAATATAATGGTCAATTTTAAAAAGTTTATTTTTTTTTAAAGTTGAAATTTGGTCAGCTGTTGCTTTAGCATATTTTTTATATTCACCTTGAAGGTTCCCTTTTGGTATCGATCCAACTCTAAGTGCATCAAATACCGTGGTTATACCGACGGAAGACAATTCTCTATCATGAGCTAGCAATGCGTTTATAATTGGCCATTCTACTTTTGGCCTGGGTGTTAAATGTCTTTCGATATTATCTGTATGAAGTTCGATTAAACCAGGAATTAAGAAATCCTTGTTTAAATCGAAAGCAGAATTTCCTGTATAATTTCCTTTACTTAAATCCTTTATTATACCGTTTGCAATGTAAACATGGCCCATAAAAGATTCGTCCGGACAAACAATATGGGCATTTTTTATTACAAATTCATTCATATTTATTTAACAAGATATTACTAATTTATTAGATTATTGTTAAAGTATTATGACTAATTACAAAAGAGTGGCAATTTACTTTTTGCCTAAAAAAAACTCGAGTTTAGAAAACTTCGGAAAAAACCTTTTAGGTAGAGATATCAATAAAAAGAAAAAAATATCACTAACAAGACGTCAAAAATATTTTATTAGTAGAGGTTTTACATTCTTTGATGAACTTAAAGACTATTGTGAACAGCCTGCAAAGTATGGGTTTCACGCAACATTAAAGGCACCATTTAGACTTAAAAGAAATGTTAAAACAAAAAATTTTTATGATGTTATTAGCCATATAGCAGCACAACATAGTAGATTTAAGATACAAGGTTTAAAAATTGTTTATAGTAAAAAATTTACTTTCATAACTAGCAGAAAACCAAACAAATTATTAATAAACCTTGAGAATGATCTTGTTAAACATCTAGATACTTTTAGGGCAGAGCTAAATAAAACAGAAATAAAAAAAAGGATCCCTGATTCTTTAACTATTAAGCAAAACAAATATTTAAAAGAGTGGGGATATCCATTCGTCTTTGATCAGTTTAAATTTCATATGACGCTAATGAACCAAAATAACAATAAATTATCTAACAAACAAAAATTAGAACTAGAAAAATTAATTTACAAAATATCAAATAATGTAATTGAATTTAATGAAATTAGTTTACTTGGTGAAAATAAAAATGGCAATTTTGAGGAAATAAAAAGGTTTAAATTAAACTTTTAATTAATGCAGTTAAATTCATAATACCTTGATCAATACTGCTATTATTTTCTACAAATTTTGTACTTGTTGGTAAATTATAATTTTCTCTTTTTATTCGAGAGTTGATTTCGAATTCGTTCTCTCTTTTTCTATCAAAAATTCGTTGACCCAATAAATTGCTAGTAGCATTTATGTGTATAACGATAGAAGAGGATATATCATATAATATATTATTTATATATTCTCTAGATCCAGCAAATATTATGTTTTTCCCATCTTTAAGATCATCAATTGCATCTTTGTGAATACCATAATTGCAATTATTTGCATTCCATGTTGTACAAAATAAATTTTCACTCTTCATTTGTGTAAATATTTTTTCATCAATGGGGTTGTAGTCTTCATTAATATCTATTTTAGTTCTTGTAATGTATCTTTTGATCGCCTTTAGATTATCGATATTTTTACAGGCTCCATTTATAAGGGTATTTTTACCAGATCCTGATGGACCTAAGACGATAAAAGCCTTGCCGTTTCTTTTAATGCTTTGTTTCAATGTTTAGATCAATCTCTCTTACATTCAACTTTTTTCGAGAATATTCGTCATGAAAGATTCCAATAATTGATACGCCTCTATTAGATTTCGCTTTAATTAAATTGATAATTATATCACGATTTCTACTGTCAAGACTTGCAGTTGGCTCATCGAGTAACAAGTAAGGAAGGTCTTTTATAAAACCTCGTGCGATATTAATTCTCTGTTGCTCGCCCCCAGAAAAAGTTAGCGGAGATAAGTGCCACAAATTCTTCTCAATATTTAATTCCTTTAAAAGTTTTATCGATTTTTTATAAGCATTATTTTTATTATCACCTGAATTTAATAATGGTTCCATTATTACATCTAAAGCAGAAATACGGGGTATCACTTTTAAAAATTGGCTCACATACCCAATTGAAGTTTTTCTAAGTTTAAGTATTTCCTGAGCCGATAGAGTGGCAATATTTTTATTATTTATAATTATAGCACCCTTATCAATTATATAACTTCCATAAATCATCTTTAAAATACTTGATTTACCTATGCCTGATGGTCCTTTAAGGGCTACAATTTCACCTGGATTAACCTCAAAATTTAAATTTTTAAAAACTGTTATCTTCGCGTTATTTTGGTTAAATAAAGTAAACGATTTATTAACTTTTTTTACCTCAATCATATTAAACTTGTAACACCGAACTTACTAATAGCTGTGTATATTCTTGCTGAGGATCTTCAAGTACCTGATCGCTTAAACCAGACTCGATTACAGTACCGTTTTTCATGACAATCATTTTATCTGCAAGTAATCTGATAACGGCTAAATCATGAGATACAATAATTACTGTAAGGTTCAACTCATTAACAAGTGATCTTATCAAATCAAGAACACGAGCTTGAACTGAAACATCTAGCCCACCAGTTGGTTCATCCATAAAAATAACATTTGGGCTTGTTATTAGATTTTTTGCTATTTGAAGTCTTTGAAGCATTCCACCTGAGAAAGTAATGGGTAGATCATCAATTCTACTTTTGTCTATTTCAACTTTATTCACCCATTTTGTTGCTAAGCTTCTTATATTTCCATAATGTCTATAGCCAACAGACATTAATTTTTCGCCTATATTACCACCTGCTGATACATTTAATCTTAATCCGTCACGTGGGTTTTGATGAACAAAAGCTAAATCTGTTCTAATAAATTTTCTTTTCTCTGACTCTGATATATTTAAAAAGTCGGTTTCTTTGTTGTTAATATTGAAAATTATTTTTCCTCTATCAGGCTCAAGATTGCCGGATAAGCAGTTAATTAAGGTTGTTTTACCGGAACCAGACTCACCGACAATGCCCAATACTTCACCTGGATATAGTGACATTGAAATATTTTTACATCCAACAATATTATCATAAGATTTGCTTAAATTTGTAACTTTTAAAAGAGGGATTATCATTTATTTTTTCTTTTATTACAAAAATCTGTATCTGAGCAAATAAAAGATTTATTTCCCGCATCATCAACAATAATCTCATCTAAATATGTATTCTTTGATCCACAAATATCACACGCGTGTTCAGCTTTAAATGGGTCAAATGGGTAGTCTTCAAAATCGAGACTTTTAACTTTTGTATATGGTGGAATAGCATAAATTCTTTGTTCTCTTCCAGCACCAAATAGCTGTATCGCTGGTGAGTTATTCATTTTAGGATTATCAAATTTAGGTATTGGGGATGGATCCATTATATAACGATCATTAGTTTTTACTGGATAAGCGTAAGCGGTTTCTATATGCCCATTTTTTGATATATCTTCATAGAGCTTTACGTGCATTGCGCCATATTCGGAAAGAGAGTGCATTTTTATTGTTTCAGATACTTTAGGTTCTAGAAAGGCCAAGGGTTCAGGGATGGGTACCTGATAAACAAATATTTGTTTCTTTTTTAATGGTGTTTCAGGAATTCTATGTCTAGTTTGTATCAGTGTTGCTTTTTCAGTAATTTCAGTAGTTTTAATATTTGAAGTTTTTTTGAAAAAATTTCTTATTGATACAGCGTTGGTAGTATCGTCAGCTCCCTGATCTATTATTTTTAAAGTGTCTCTTTTTGTTAAGCAGCTCGCAGTAACTTGGACTCCACCTGTTCCCCATCCATATGGCATAGGCATTTCTCTAGAGGCAAAAGGAACCTGATAACCTGGAATACATAAAGCTTTTATTATTGCACGTCTTATCATTTTTTTTGTATTCTCATCTAAATACGCAAAATTATATTCTTGATCAAAAGGTAGACCTTTGTCTACTTTGAAATCTTTAATCTTAATTACGTTATTTGTTTTTCTCATACTCTTTACGAATTCTTCTAACCAATTCCAGCTCTGATTGAAAATCAACATAATGGGGTAACTTTAAATGTTCCAAAAACCCAGTTGCCTGTATATTATCACAATGTGACAATACAAACTCTTCATCCTGAGCAGGAGCTCCGACAAACTCTTCACCAATTTCTTTCCACCTTAATGCCCTATCGACTAGGGCCATTGATACTGCCTTTCTTTCTAATTGACCAAATGTCAATCCATATCCTCGTGTAAATTGTGCGGGTGTTTTTTTGCTTCCTTGAAATTGATTTACACTTTCGCACTCAGTAACAATTATTTCTGCAATATCGATCTCAATGTCTAATTCTGGAATATTGTACTTAACTTTTACATAACCAATTCTTAATTCACCTACAAAAGCATGATTTCTAGCGTAGCCTCTTTGAGTTGAATAAGCTAAAGCAAGAAGAAATCCTTCATCGGCTCTAGAAAGTGATTGTAACCTCTCACTTCTATTAGCTGGAAACTCAAGTGGATTTCTTGTGATGTCTTTTGGCTGATAATTATTATTTTTTTCTTTTTGAATAAGGCCTTCTTTATTTAAAAATCTCAGTACGTGAGGTATTTTTTCCTTTAATACTTTTCGTTTTTCTGCCTTAGGTATATTGCCTTCAGCCAGTAAACTAAAGTCTAAAAGTCTGTGTGTATAATCAAATGTAGGCCCCAATTTTTGTTTTCCGGGAATATCTTTATAAGTTGCTGAGATTCTTCTCATGCATACCATATCTTCTGTTTTAATAGGGGGGGATGTTCCAAATCTTGGTAGAGTTGTACGATAGGCCCTGATTAAGAAGATGGCTTCAATAAGGTCACCTCTTGATTGTTTTATGGCGAGAGCTGCTAGATCAGTATCATATAATGAACCTTCTGACATGACCCTTTCAACAGACAATGTCAACTGTTCTTTAATTTGATCAATTTCGAGGTTGGGAACATTAACATCACCTCTCCTTATTTCTGAAAGCCAATTATGAGCATTTTCAATTGCTTTTTCACCACCTTTAACAGCTACATACATAGAAACTATCCTTTCTTTTTAATTTTTATTGATCTTGGAATGCAAAAAAAATTGCTTTTATTGGTAAAATAGAAATCTATACCAAGGGGGAAGTAGTTATTTACATCACTTATTTTATTCGCATGAGGTAAGTAGATATCTTTGCTACCTTTGATACCGGGCCCCGAAATACTTACATTGTCTGATTTAAATGGTGTCTCAATTATTAATGTACATGATCTATCCGGAAACTCGTCTGATCCTCTAGAGAATTCTGTAAGGGGCAACATGTCATTGAAAGTACCAATTGCAAAATTTGCAAATTTTTTATCTACTATTTTAGAGTTTGTATGAAAGGCTACCCAATCTCTTAAGGATTTAGTGTCTAACGATTTTCCAATATAAATGGCGCTGGTGTGATCGCACATAGTGGACAAAATAGTAGCTGAAGATGTAGAAATTTGTTTAGGTTTATTTATCTCTAAAAACTTTTCAATTGATCCAGGATAAGAAGTTGCAAACAATATAGCTCTGAATGCATCGGCTTTTATAATAGACTCGTTTTCATTTGTATTAATCATCTCAAGTTTCACCTCGCACCAATGTAAAGAAATCGACAGCTGTTGACGCTGATTTTGACATTACATCTTTTTTTAAATTTTTATCGCTTACAACTAGAGGGCGTATTATATTTTTGATTAAAAAATCTCTTTTATTTGTTTGCAGTAAAGCATCGCATATAGCAACAATTTCAGCCTTATATTTATTTCTTCCTTGCACGTATCCGTGACCAATTTTTCCTTGTGAGGTTTTCAATTGACAACGGGTAATAGTAACTTCACCAAAATTGAAATTATTTCCTGTTACTCCAATTTTTCCTTGACACATTATACTGCCTATTTCCGGTTTTCTAAGCCATGTGAAATTTACCTCAATACCAAATTTTTCCCAAAGAGAAGTTAGGTGGGCATCATTGCATGTAGCCAATGTACTAAGCCAAAATTTTCTTTCCATATTAATCTATACAACTATACAAGTATACTATACTAATTATGACGATTCGTTTCAATTTAATTATTAAAAATATGTTACAATAGCTAAATGTTTGCCTGGGAAGAAATAAGGGACTCAATAAAAAAAGATATTATTGATCGTAAGCTTCGATTAGGGGAAAAAATCTATTCTGAAAACTATTATGCTAAGCTTTTTAAGGTGAATAGGCATACAGTTAGACGTGGAATCGAGGCCCTTAAAAAAGAAAATATCATTTATTCGAGAAGAGGTTTAGGATATTTTCTCAACTCTAAGAAAATAAATTATAAAATCGGAAAAACAGTAAGGGCATCACAGAATTTATATCAAGAGACTACTGATATTGCTGTAGATATTATTTCTATAGATAAGAGAAAAGGGTACAGCAATGAAATAAGAGAATTTAATTTAAAAAAAAATGATTCAGTTTTCTATATTTATACAATCTCTAAAGCTAATGGTATTCCACTTATTTTAACAGAAAGATTAGTCCCAGAAAAAAGATTTAAAAATTTTGATTTATTTTTTCGTAAAACTGGCTCTATGACATTGTCCTTTAATAAATATGGATTAAAAAAAATATATAGAAAAAAAACAACAGTATCAGCAGAGAGTGCGAATAATGTACAATCCAAATATTTAAAAATAAATATCGGAGACCCGTTAATACATACAAAAGCAATAAATACAGATATTAATAACAAACCAATTGAGATAAGTGATAGTTATTTCGTTGGAAGTAAAATTCAATTAGAAGTAAGCAAATTATAATTATTTGTGCATTTGATTTGTAGGTTTCTCGAAAATTATTAGTGAGAAAGAAAACGCTGATAGGATTGCAGTTGTTACAATCGTAATCGTAAATAAGTTTAAATTATACGAAAAAAGAAGTGCACCTAATGCTGGACCTACGGCAAAGCTAATGCTCCTTGAAAGGGCCATCCACCCTTTAGCTTGGCCATAAATTTGTGACTCAAAATACATATTGGTGACATAACCATATGTTATTGTTAAAACACCGTGACCCATTCCGAAAAAAGCCATACTAATTGCGGCAACAAAAATATTATTTGTAAATTGAGCTGTAAAAATTGAAAAAATTACAAACAAAAAGGCTATTAAGCCTGTATATCTTGCGTCGTAATGCTTTCCAATTTTCATTTCCAAGTATCTTCCTACAAGTTGAAACGGGCCATATATACTCGCAAGTACAACCGCGATACTAATGTCATTAAATGTTTCTGTAAAAAAATTTACTAATGCAAGGGTAAATGCTACAAAAAAGAAATTTTGTAAAGAAGAGGATATTGTAATATAAAAAAATGATTTCTTTTGTGTCTTCTTTAGCTCATTCCAATTAAATAATAACTTACTTTCATTTAAGTATTCTATATTTGATTTGTATTTCATTTCCTTTGAGGACACAAGTACATAGCCAATTAATAAAATAATTGAAGTAAATAAACACGTATAGAATAAACCTACATTGTATATAAGTGGATAAATTGAAAGCCAGGTAATAGTGCTTGCTACCGCTCCATAAAAAGTAATTATTGAAATATTTTTTCTAGAATTGATTTCATCCATTTGGACTGCCGCATTAAACGCTACCTCATAGGTTGACATACCAAGCCCCAAGGTAATTAGAAACATAGAAATAAACACCCACAATACATTTTTGAAAATAAATAAATCAATCTCTGTTATTCCAATAAAAATTGAGCCTATCATACCTAATAACAGGCCGTATTTAATTACGATTAGGCTTCCATGATGGTCTGACCATTTTCCAATCCGAGGCGCTAATAGGGCTTGAAATAACAGTGCTAAACTAAACATTGTGAGAATTAATTCCTCACTTAAATTGGTGTGCAGTGAGATATACTCTTTTAATGGGGCAATAGTATAGAATAAAAATCCGTAACCAATGATTGTTACAATTCCAATAGTATGAACAGGAAATAAACTATTATTTTCTTTCAACTTGATGCCTGTTTAGTATTTGTTTTTATAAGTCATTGAATAAATTTGTTATTTTTACAATAGTTAAAAAATAGATTGTTTACCAATTTTTAAATATTACAAAAATGTTAAGAAATATTACAATAATATTACATGAAACGATTCGTACTTTTAATGTTCATTTTTAAAATTCTGCTGAGCACAAACATCTATGCTGACGACTTTAAGAGTTGTATAGCTTACTTTCAAAACACTTCATCTCTAGAAATAGGGTACGATGAGACAATAATTAATTGTGAAATATATTTTAATACTCAACCTAGCAGTAACTTCAATGAGTATAGTCTTTGTATGTTGCAGAATATTAAATCAGCTAAAAATATTGATGATTATTTTTATGAGTCAGACCAATGTGTGATTAATCACTGTTCTTCTAATATAGAAACTTTTTTTAATGGTAGTGATCCTGGCTTTTGTACGTTATTAGAAGAGGTGTAGTTAAAAAATCTGCCACCATGACTTTTCTTTTTCATTTTCTGTCTCTTCTTGCAGTTCGTCTGACTCATTAACAATTCCAATTCTCATATCTTGTCCGGCAACATTGCCTTCTCTCGCTATAGTTTGAGCCTCTTTCAATTTCATTTTTGCAAGGACGTTTTGATTTTTATTACACAATTCCATTCCTTCAAGCATTAAATTATGTGCTTTCGTTGCTGAATCTGGGTCAGCTCGCTGTATATCGTTTTTAATTGATCCACGGAGCATTAATATACTTAAATCTTCACAGTTTCCTATATTGCTCTCGTATGTACTTTCAGTATTGGTAGAATAGTCACTTCCAGCTTGCCCAATTGTATTGTCTTCATGACTGTCTGCAAGAGCAAGAGATGATAACATGTACGACGTTATTAAAAAGAATTGAATAAATTTGGTCATAATTAATTGTACAAATAGATTGTTAAAAAAATATTAAGATCTCAAAAAAAAAATTATTTTTTTGCCATTTTTGCCAATTGTAATTCTGCTCCTAGCGTTTCATCACCAATCAAAGCTCTTCTTACTTTTGCGGACATTGTATCCATGAAAATAACAACTCCTAAAATCAATAATGACATATACATAACATTTTCCCAACTGGTACCCGTATTTATTGCTCCAAGTAATTGTAAACCTATGCCGCCTGCGCCCATGGCACCTATAATAACAGCTCCTCTCGTGTTTGATTCTAAGTAGTAAAGAGTTTGGGAAATAAAAATAGGAAGTATTTGAGGTATAATTCCAAATCTGTGTTGAAGAGTTTTATTCGCTCCCGTAGACTCTACACCTTCTTGTTGCTTTTCTTCAGTGTTTTCTATTGCTTCAGACATTAATTTTCCAAGAGTTCCTGTATCTGTAATTGCAATAGCAAATATTCCAGTAAATGGTCCTGGTCCGAAGGCTCTTAAAAAAATTAAGCTCCAAATCAAAAAATCGATGCCTCTTAATGTATCAAATAACCGTCTTAATATCGTTCGAACAAATTTAAAAGGCGTTACATTGTAAGCTGCAAAAAATGCCAGAGGAAAACCCAGAAGAGCTGCTAGTAGGGTGCCCAATAGAGCCATAAAAATTGTCTCTAATAAAGCCCACAATATTTGTCCATGATGCCACATATCATTATTTAGAAATTCTTGAATTAGAAGCGAAAAATTTGAAATATTGGGGTCAACTCTATCGCCTGAGAATGAAAGTGAAATAGCATTCCAAATTCCATATGGTTCTAAAGGACTGTCAAAGTCAAACCAGAAATAGTTCCAACCAAGATTGTACCTATGTACTTCAACTTTTTTTGAATAAACTTGAACTCTTTCGTAAAGAGATGGTCTAACCTCTATTTTATTTTCCGTTACCCTTATCCATTTTGGGAGATTATCTACATTTTCAACGTAAGGCTTACCTTGTGCATCAAGACGAAAAACAAGTGTTTCTTTTGTGTCTGGCCAGTTTTCTATTGTAACTTTATCATCGTATAGATTTGCAAACCCTCCATTTTTAAAACTTATTTTTGTTTCACCCTCTGGACCTATGGAAGTCCATTCAGGATACCTTTCTGGAAGACCGTCACTTTTTTGATAGGGGCCAACATACTGAGACCACCTGCTTCCTTCAAAGGATATAATTATATCATCTGGTTCACTCCATTTCATTGTGACATGGTCTTTATGTGCATATGTGTCGAGGGCAAACAAAGAAGCTCTTTCAGGACTCCATTTTTTATGAATCTGCAATATGTCGAGGCTTAAAATTGCTATGATTAAATACACTATAATCCCGAGCACTAAAAAAGTTGACCACATTTTAGATGAAAATTTAGTAACTACTATATCTGAATAATTTTTAATAATTTCAGACCTGTTCATGATTTCAATCCTATTAATGATTTTCGCCAATAACTTGATAAGTAATCCAATGCAATGATCGTAGACACAAGTAAAAACATTATTGCAATAGTGTCAGCTTCATATTTCCACTGTATATTAGTGTAAAGTTGCTCACCGATACCTCCAGCGCCAACAAATCCCAAAATAGTTGAAGCCCTTATATTAATCTCAAATCTTAAAATTGTGTAAGTTAGAAATAGAGGGAGTGCCTGAGTTACCACACCAAATCTTATTCTGGTAAACCATGAAGCTCCACAGGACTCAAGACCTTCAATTGGATTTTTGTCGACATTCTCAATAGCTTCTGAAAACAATTTGCCAAGAGCTCCTGCGGTATGAATTATGATGGCAATTACAGCAGGCAGTGCTGACTTTCCCAGTAGATACAACAAAACAAGCGCAATAACTAATTCTGGAAACGATCTGCATATATCCATGATGCGTCGAAATATTAATACAGTAGTTTTACTTTTGATTAGATTACGACTTGAAAAAATACTTAAAAAAAAGGCTAGCAACGTACCCATTGCTGTTGAAAATAGAGCCATATTAATAGTGCTTATTAAATCTGGAAGGTATTCAAGTAACAATAAATTCCATCTATAGCCGTATTCCCATGACCCAACAAATAGATCAACTGGGTAATCGAAAAATTTAGGTAATCCAACCCAGATGCTAGTCGCATTTCCTGTTTCTGCTACAATTAAACCCGAATAAATAACTGCTATCAATGCCGCAATTGAGAGAAAAGAATAAATTGATCTTGTTCTTGTAAGAGATTTTAAATTATTTTCAATTTTAATTAAATTTTCTGGCAATGATGATTGCAATGTTTCCTCCAAATAAACTGCTAATTAAGAGGACGGGGCATGCCATCCTCTTAAGTTAGCAAACAACTACCGAAATTTATTCGGCTTTTTTAGCTTCAATTTTAGCTTTACGAGCAGCTACAATAGTTTCATAGAAACTATGGTCGACTGGCACCCAAGCTTTAACAACTCCATTTGCAACATTCTCGCTGCATTGTGGGTCATTTTCATGGATCCACTGCTTCATGCCTACCATGACCTGATGCGCTCTCACAGGCATATTAGTTGGCATTACAACCGGTCCATTTGGTATCAAAGCAGATGACCAAATCTGTTTGATGTCATC
>CACHYW010000017.1 GCA_902584215.1 uncultured Pelagibacteraceae bacterium | reverse complement strand
GAAAATTTAAATCTCAAAAAGAAAAATTTAGAAAATGAAGAAAAGATAAATTCATTAATAAAGATATACGCTGACGGCAATTTCACCAAAGACGAACTGTTGAAATTAAAATGGGTAAAGGGTGTGCAGAAAGTAGAAATTATATATGAGAATCAACTACTTAAAATTCCTGGAGAATTCGAAATTACTGCTGATATGATTAAAGAAATCAAAACTCTTAACGGGGTAAAAAAAATAGATCTCAGCTGATAAAAGTATTGAATATTACTTTTCCTTCGTGTAATTAAGCACTTAATTTAATCACACAACGATAGCTTTTGCTGTCCGGTCCTTTTTATAGGTCAAATTGTTGTGGATGTACAACCGGAGAAATTATATGGGTATACCTAATATTGATCTTAAAGAATTAGTTAATGCTGGCGTTCATTTTGGACATAAGTCTCAAAGATGGAATCCTAAAATGCAAAAATATATTCACAGTACAAGAGAAAATGTACATATTATCAATCTAAACCACACAGTTCAAATGATGCAAGAAGCATTAAATGTAATTGCCAGTGTCACTTCACGTGGTGGTAAAATTCTATTTGTTGCAACTAAAAAGCAGGCATCAGCAAAAATTGCTGAGTTAGCAATAGAAACTGGACAGTACTATGTTAATCATAGATGGCTTGGCGGCATGCTTACCAATTGGACTACAATTACGAAGTCAATTAAGAAAATGAAAGAACTTGAAGTTCTTAAGTCAAACCCAAATAATGAATTTACAAAAAAAGAAATATTAAAACTCACCAACAAGCATGAAAAACTTGTTAAATCTCTGAGTGGAATAAGTGAGATGAAGAAATCTCCAGACTTACTTTTTATTATTGATACTAAATTAGAACATATAGCTGTCTCTGAAGCTAACCATCTAAATATACCTATAATTGGAATAGTTGATACCAACTCAGACCCAGATGAAATTAGCTATCCAATACCTGGGAATGATGACTCAAGAAGATCAATAAACCTTTATTGCTCTCTGATAAAAGAAACAATTAATTCTGCAGAGTCCCAGATAAATTTTGTAGAAGATAAATCTATAATTACATCTAAAACTACTTCAAGTGATCAGGCTGACAATAAATCTTCAGATGATAGTGTTAAGTAGTAAGAAAAAAATCATCATATAAAGGTTAATGGTTATGACAGTTAGTGCAAAAGAAGTTCAAGAGTTAAGAAAAATGTCTGGTGCAGGCATGATGGAATGCAAATCTGCTCTTTCAGATGCAAATGGTAATCTGGAAGAGGCATTTAAGCTACTGCGTGAAAAAGGAATTGCAAAAGCTGAAAAAAAATCATCAAGAGATGCTAACGAAGGTCTTGTCGCTATAAAGAAAGAAGGCAATTCAGCAGCAATGATTGAAGTTAATTCTGAAACTGATTTTGTATCACGTAATTCAGAATTTCATGAACTTGTTAATTCTATTCTAGAAATTGTAATACAAAATAAAAATGATACAGATAAGTCCATTCAAGAAACAAAAACACTCATAAGTGATGCGGTTGGCAAAATTGGAGAGAATATTGTACTTAAAAATATAAAATTCTTAGAAGGAAATATTTATAGCTATATACATAACAGTGTAACGGACGGGATGGGGAAAATTGGTGTTTTAATAAACTTCAATAATGACTCCAGTAAAATTGATAATATTGGAAAAAATATTTGTATGCACATTGCAGCGTCTTCTCCAAAATCACTAACAGCAGATGATCTTGATAAGTCAATCATAGATAGTGAAAAAGAAATAATTTCAAAGCAATTGAAAGAGACGGGCAAACCAGACAATATTCTTGAAAAAATGATGGAGGGTAAATTAAATAAATTTTACGAAGAGAACACGTTAATGGCGCAAAAGTTTGTAATTGATCCATCAATTTCTGTTGAACAATATTTAAGACAAGCCTCAAAAGAAATTAATTCTCAAATAAATATTCAAGAATTCCTTCGATTTGAAATAGGCTCATAAGAATGGGTAATAATAAAAATAGACGGATATTAATTAAATTATCCGGTGAATCTCTTATGGGTAATGGAAATTATGGAATTGAACTAAAAACAGTTGATAAGTTAGCTAAGAACATAAAATCATTAATTAAGCAAAAAGTTGAACTATGTATCGTCATAGGGGGTGGAAATATATTTCGAGGCCTTGCGGCCTCTGCTAAAGGCATGGATAGAGCAAATGCTGATTATATGGGAATGTTGGCAACAGTCATGAATAGTCTGGCAATGCAAAATGCCTTAGAGAAACTAAAACTAGAGACAAGGGTAATGTCTGCTTTTCCAATTCAGTCTATTTGTGAAACTTACATTCGACGTAGAGCAATAAGACATATGGAAAAAGGAAGAGTAGTGATTTGTGCAGCTGGAACTGGAAATCCATATTTCTCAACTGATACAGCTGCTTCGTTAAGGGCAGCTGAGTTAAAATGTTCTTATATTTATAAGGCTACCCAGGTTGATGGAATATATAGTAAGGATCCACAAACTAACAAAAATGCAAAAAAATATAAAAAGATATCTTATAATAAATATTTATCTGATAACCTTAAGGTCATGGATAGTGCAGCAATAAGTGTAGCTAGAGAAAACAAAATTCCAATTAGAATTTTTTCAATTCTGGAGAAAGATTGTTTTAAAGCTGTTTTTAAAGATATTTTAAATTATTCAGAAATTAGTGATGTTTGATCAGATAAAAACAGATGTTGAAAAAAGAATGGATGCTTCAATTCAATCATGTAGATCTGAGATGAGCGGCATAAGAGCTGGAAGGGCATCTCCTAGCATGCTTGACTCAATTAAAGTAGAGACATACGGACAAAAAATGAGCATAAATCAAGTAGCCAATATTACCACTCCTGATGCCAGAACAATAAATATTGATATATGGGACCAAGCTAATGTTAATTTGGTTGACAAGGCAGTGAGAGAATCAGACTTAGGAATTAATCCAATGATTGAGGGCAACCTTATCAGATTACCATTACCTCAACTAACAGAAGAGAGAAGAGTTGAATTCCTTAAAATGGCCAGCAAAATTGCAGAGAACACCAAAGTAGCAATTAGAAATATTAGAAGGGATGGTATTGAGAAAGTTAAAAAATTAGAAAAAGATAAAGAAATTGGGCAAGATGATTCAAAAAAATATCAAGATGAAATTGAATCTCTAACAACAAATAAAGTCAAAATTATTGATGAAATGCAGAAGTCTAAAGAAGAAGATTTAAAAAACATATAAAGTTGCTTAAAGTGATAGCACTAAATTCTCACAAAACAAAAATCAATCATGTTGCCATAATCATGGATGGAAACGGAAGATGGGCAAAAAAAAATAAATTATCAAAAAAAAAAGGACATGAGCAAGGTGTTCGTAATTGCATTAAAATTTGTGAAAATTTAAAAAAATTAGATTTTAAAATAAATGAACTTTCATTTTATGTATTTTCAACCGAAAATTGGAATCGCCCGGCCTTAGAAGTAAGTAATTTATTTAAAATTATAGAATCTTTTTACAGCTCTTTCAAAAATTCAGCAAATAATAATAATATTTCTGTAAGACACTATGGATCAAAGCATAGACTATCTAATAAAATAAAAAAAATAATTGACGATGTGGTGCTAAGTACAAAACACAATAATGGAACATATGTCAATTTGCTATTTAATTATGGATCAAGACAAGAAATTGAGGACGCTATAAAAAAAATTCAGATTGAAAAGAAAAAAAAATTTAACTTTAGGAATTATTTATACATACCCGAGTCAAATGATCCAGATTTGATAATTAGAACTGGTGGTGAAATGAGGCTAAGTAATTTTATGTTATGGCAAAGTGCTTATGCTGAACTTTACTTTTCAAAGATACTTTGGCCAGATTTCAAAATTACATCTTTAAATAAAGTTTTACATCATTACTCAATGAGAAAAAGAAAGTTAGGTAAATAACTTGGAAAAATTATTTAATTTGGAATTGGTGTATAGAATTTTATCTTTAATGATATTCGTACCATTAATGTTAGTTCCTATTATATTTAGTAATTATTTATTAGTCTTCGTATACATATTATTTAATTCAATAATTATAAATGAAATTCTTTTAATGAAAACTAGAGGTAATAATAAAAAAATATACAATTATTTTTTATTAGTAATAACTTATGTTATTTTTATATTTATAATCTTAAATATTACAGAAGTAATCAGCACAAGAACTATAATTGAAATAATTATGATTATATGGCTTTTTGATACATTGTCTTATATTGGAGGTAGGGTCATTGGAGGAAAAAAACTAATGCCTACTATTAGTTCTGGCAAAACTGTTAGTGGTTTAGTATCCGGAGTAACACTTACATTAATATCAGTTCAGATATATCAAATGTCAAATAATGAATTTGACATTATCTTTATATTTATTACTTTATTAATAATCATTTTTTCTTTCCTTGGCGATCTTATGGCATCACTTTTAAAAAGAATGTCATATATAAAAGACTCAGGCTCAATTTTACCAGGGCATGGAGGCCTATTTGACAGACTAGATTCATTTTTGGGTGTATTTTTACTAATAGGAACTTTAGCAATATTTATATGAAGAAAATTAACCTAGTTATTTTTGGAGCAACTGGAAGTATAGGCAAATCTGTACTTTCTATTGTTCGTAACAATAGGGAAAAATTGAATATTCAAGGAATTACATGTAATAAGAACTATAGTAAATTAATAAAAATAGGCAAAGAATTTAATGTTAAAAGAATTGGTATAAATAAAAATATAAAAAAAAATATTAAGGAATTAAATAATTTTGATGTTTATCAGGACATTAAAACATTTGATGATCTCATAGATCACAAAACAGACGTGATTATATTTGCTATTTCAGGATTATCAGGATTGGATTTAATTTTAAAATTGATAAAACTTGGAAAAAAAATTGGAATTGCAAATAAAGAATGCATTATTTCATTAGGTTTCAATTTAATGAAATTATCAAAAAAATACTCAACCGAAATTATACCTTTAGATTCTGAACATAATTCAATATTTCATCTACTAAATAATAAATTCGGTTCTTTTAAGTCAATTACTATAACTGCTTCAGGCGGACCTTTTTATGAATTGTCAAAAAAATCTTTCAAAAATATTAGCGTTGAACAAGCATTATCCCATCCTGTATGGAAAATGGGCAAAAAAATATCAATAGACTCTGCTACAATGGCTAATAAGGCTCTAGAAATCATAGAAGCAAAATATTTATTTAATTTAAGTGATGATCAAATAAACGCTTTAATTCATCCACAAGCAATTATTCATGCGATGATTAATTATAAGAATGGGATCACAACGGCATTAATGAACGTACCAAATATGCAAACTCCCATTTCTTCTTTATTTTTTAAATTTGACTCATTCGACAAGCTTACTAAGGAATTAAATTTGTTAGACTATTCAGTATTAGAGTTTAAACCCATTGATGATGAGAAATTTCCAGCCATGAGATTAGGAAGGGAAGTCATGAAAATGGGTGGTTTGGCACCAAATGCCTTTAATTATTTGAATGAAATATTAGTGCAGCGATTTATAAATGGTTCTATTAATTTTACTGATATAATATATTTGAATGAAATAAATTTAGAGAAGATATTTGCTAAAAACAATAATATAATGAAGCCTGGATTATCTGAAATTAAAAATATTAATACTTGGATTGATAATAATATTTATATAGGGCAGTAGTTCTGTTTGTGTAATAAAATGACAAAAAAAATTACTATATATTTTTTAATATTCTTTCTTTCTGGTATTAAATTATTTGCATCAGAAAATGTTATAAATAATATTATAGTTGAAGGAACACAAAGAATTGATGTAGAAACAGTAATTTCATACTCAAAAATAACAGAAGGACAAACTTATTCAGAAGAATTAGGTAACCAGGCACTAAAGAATTTATTTGATACTAATTTATTTTCAAATATTCAAATATCTTTTAAAAATAACAATCTAAATATATTACTACAAGAAAATCCAACTATTAACCTTGTAACTTTCACTGGAAATTCAAAAATAAATGACGAAGACTTACTAATCGAGTTATCTCTAAGAGAAAGGTCAGTTTACTCAAGAAGTAAAGTAAAAAAGGACATTGAAAGAATGCTTACCTTGTATCAAAGAAGTGGAAGGCTTTCTACAGAAATTAATCCTAAACTTGAACTATTAGAGAATAATAGAGTGAATTTGACTTATGAAATATCTGAGTCAGATGTAGCTCAGGTTTCAAATATAGTGATTATAGGAAACAAAGTTTTTTCTTCGTCCAAATTGAAATCTGTAATGAAAACAAAAGAAAAGACTTTACTTCGCTTACTGACTTCATCAGATAATTATGACCCAGATAAGTTAGAGTACGATAAACAGCTAATTACACAATTTTATAATAATAACGGATATCCTAAGTTTAAATTTATCTCGTCCATAGCTCAACTAAAAGCAAATACAAATAATTTTGAAATAATTTTAACTGTAAATGAGGGAGATAAATTTAATTTTGGAGAAATTACAGTAGAAAGTAAATTAAAAAAAATGAATACCGAAATCGTAAGAGACTTCTTACCAGCAAAAGAAGGCAATGTATTTGATAGGAGCTTAGTTAAGAAAAGTATAGATCAGTTAAAAGAATTAGCTCAACTTGAGGGATATACATTTATCGAAATTAGTACAGATTTTAGTGAAAATATTGACAAAAAATCTTTAAATATAAAATTAAATATTAATGAGGGACCTAGAGTCTATGTAAATAAGATTAATATTAATGGAAACACAAGAACTGTAGATAAAGTAATAAGAAGAGAAATAAATCTAACTGAGGGAGATCCTTATAACAAGTATGCTATTAATTATTCCAAAGACTCCATAAAAGCTCTTAATTATTTCTCCAACGTAGACGTAAAGGAGGTAAATACTAATTTCTCAGACAAAATTGATTTAGAAATAAACGTTGAAGAAAAAAATACTGGAGAAGCATCAATAGGCGCTGGTTACTCAAGCGCATCTTCTGCTTCATTGACATTAGGTTTAAGTGAAAAAAACTTTTTAGGCAAGGGGCAAAAAGTTAAATTTCAATCATCCTTAGCTAATACAAAAAGTACATATGACATTTCTATTACTGAACCATACTTTAATAATAAACCTCTTTCCCTGACTTCTAACTTATATAGTAATTTTACAGACCCAGCTTCAGTAAATTATGAAACCGAAGATATTGGACTTGGTTTTTCAGCTGGTTTTCCTTTATCGGTAGATAGATTTTTAGAACTTCGCTACTCTTTATTTACAGCAAGAATTAAAGCAGATGCAAATGCGACTTCATATGAAAACGCTTTAGCTGGGACTGATACAGTCTCAACTTTAGGTTATTCCCTGTCATTTGATAAAAGAAATAGCAGGTTTAAACCTTCAAGAGGCTTTAACTTTAAACTTAATCAGGATTTAGCAGGACTTGGCGGAAATAGTTATTATTATAGGAATAGCTTTGAATTCAATTCTTATAAAAGGCTTTCTGATAGATTTATAGGATCATTCAAATTACAAGCAGGTAATATAAATGGTTACAATGGCAAATATTCACCTTTATCGTCAAATTTTAAATTAGGTGGAAAAAAACTAAGAGGTTTTAAATCAGGTAAAATTGGTCCTAAATTAGGAAATTCATATACAGGGGGTCAGTATTATTATTTGACATCTCTTGAAACAAATATTGATTTAGATCTAGACGCATTTGATATTACTACTACATTTTTTGTTGATGTTGGAAGTGTTTGGGGTTTAGAAAATCCTTCATACGGAACGATTGATAATGATCATGAAGCAAGATCGTCTGTAGGTGTAAATTTCAATTGGGACTCAGCCGTTGGTCCAATTAATATTATTTACGCAAACATAATTAAGAGTAATAAAAAAGATACTACAGACAATCTTTATTTTGATATAGGATATAACTTTTAAAATTATAATTTAAATTATGACAAATAAATTTATAACTTTTATTTTATTTATATATCTTATCCCTTTACAAGTATTAGCTGATTACCCAAGCACATCAATTGGTGTAATCGATATAAATAAAATTTTATCCGAAGCAGATGCTGCAATCATGGCATCAGAACAGATTGAGAAAATTGCTTTGGAAATTGAAAGTGAAATCAAAGAGAGCGATGAAGCAATAATTAAAGAGCAGAATTTGCTAATAGAATCTCAGTCTATAATGGCTCCAGATGCTTTTGAAGCTAAAAGAATAGATTACGAAAATAAGGTTCAGAAATATAATAATGAACGTCAGTCAAAATTAATAAAAATTGATGAACTTATAGCAACCTCTAGAGGTGATATTTTAATCGCTTTGAAACCAATTTTAGAGGAAGTTGCTAATAAAAATGGGATTACTGTTCTTTTAGAAAAAAGTTCAGTAATGTTAAATGCCGATAAGATGGATATTACGTCTGAAGTTTTAAAAAAACTAAATAAAGACATGCCTAAACTAAAGGTTTCTAGAGATTAATATTGAATGGAGCCATGTTTTTTTAAAAACTTGGGACCAATAGGCGTTAATAAGATCAAAGAACAAATACAATGTAACCTACATAACTTAAATGAAGAGGTAGTTTTTTTAGAATTAACTAATTTAAGAAATTTAAAAAAGGGGGGAATATCTTTCTTAAATGACTCGGAAGTATTCAATGGGAATGAATATTCTGAGGGAGCAATAATATGCACGAATTCAATAAGGAATAAGCTAAATGATAATATTTCATTAATTGTAGTTGGCAATGTTCAAGAAACAGTATCAATTTTGTCAAATATATTTTATCGATCATTTAAAAAAAGTGAAATTAATGCTTTAGATACTGCAAAAATTGGATCTAATTGCGATATTTCAAAGTCAGCGGTAATAGAAAATGGAGCCATAATTGGAAAGAATGTTAAAATTGGCCATGGTTGCATAGTTGGCTTCAATTGCATTATTGGAGACAACTCTATAATTGACAATAACTCTGTTATATCCAATTCAATTATAGCTGAAAATGTAAATATTGGGCGCAATACTTCTATCGGTCAACAAGGATTTGGTTTTTTTATTAATAAGAAAAAAAATGAAAGAATTTTTCATATTGGTAGAGTGATTTTGCAATCAGGGGTTAATATTGGTGCTAATTGTACAATTGATCGAGGAAGTTTTTCTGATACGATAATAGGATCTAATACGTATTTTGATAATTTATGTCATATAGCTCACAATGTAGTTATAGGAAATAATTGTATTTTTGCTGCAATGACTGGCATAGCTGGCAGCACAAAAATTGGCGATAATGTTATGACTGGCGGTCAAACAGGGATTGCTGGTCATTTAACAATTGGAGATAATGTAAAAATAGCTGCACAAAGCGGTGTTTTAAAGAACATTGCTGAAAATAGTTCTGTTATGGGTCATCCGGCTATTAATAAATATACTTACTTAAAAAAATATAAAAAAAACTATGCATAAAGATAATATTGGAATTCATGAAATTAGAAAACTAATTCCGCATAGAGAGCCTTTTCTATTTTTAGATGAACTTGTAAAAATTGAAAGACTTAAGAATGCAACAGGAATTAAAACTTTCACTACTGAAGAACATTTTTTTAAAGGTCATTTTCCAGGACAACCGGTCGTTCCAGGTGTTATTTTAATTGAAATGATGGCCCAAACTGCTGCAGCACTAATTGCATATAGTATAAGAGAAGAGACATTTAATAAAATTGTGTACCTTATGAATATTGAAAGCACAAAGTTTCGGAAGCCTGTTTTTCCTGGTACTAAAATATTTTCAGATGTAAATGCTTTGAGATCAAAAGGCAGAGTATGGAGGTTTGAAGGAAATTCATATGATACTAGTCGTAATGCTATATGTGAGGCAAAATGGAGTGCAATGATAATGGATAGAGAAGATGAAAAGCATACATAATACTGCCATTGTGGGAAAAAATGTAACGATTGGTGACAATGTTGAAATTGGACCTTATTGTGTGATAGACGATGGTGTAAAAATTGGAAACAACAATACTATTTATCCGTCTGTACATATTACAGGGAACACAGAGGTTGGCGAGGGGAATAACTTTTTTTCTTTTTGTTCAATTGGCTCAATTCCACAGGACCTAAAGTACAAAGGCGAAAATAGTAGGTTAATTATAGGAAACCATAATATCTTTCGAGAACATTCAACTGCTAATCCTGGTACTGAAGGTGATAATATGGAAACAATTATTGGAAATTCATCGCTATTTATGGCTGGAGTTCATATTGCTCACGATTGTATAATTGGAGATCATGTAATAATGGCAAATCAAGCAACTCTTGGCGGCCATGTTCATATTGATGATAATGCTGTTCTCGGTGGAATTTCTGCTGTCCATCAATTTTGTAAAATTGGAAAAATGGCAATGGTAGGCGGTTTGTCCGCTGTAGAAAATGACGTAATTCCATACGGATTAGCTTTGGGTAATCGAGCTAAACTAATAGGCATTAATATTATTGGACTTAAAAGGGCTAGTTATAGTAAAGGCACAATAAGAGAGTATGCAAATACAATTGATCAAGTTTTTAAAGGAAAAACGATTTCTTCGGAAATTAATAATATAAGTAACAGTAGTAATGTTTTAATAAGGGAACTATTAATTTTTTTAAACAAAGATAGCTCAAGAGGTCTTTGTAAGTATGAAAAGTAACACACCTATATGTATTATTGGTGGATACGATTCATTGTCAAATTCATATTTCAATGAGTTAAAAAGGAAGTATGAAGGTGTATATTTCATTAATCTTTCACACTCTATTGATAATCGATCAGATTTGTATAATTTTAGAATTTACCAGCTTAAAAAAATATTAGAACTGCTAAAAAATAAAAGTATAAGTGAAATTATTTTTTTAGGTAAAATTAAAAGACCAAATCTTGAAGATTTTAAGAATGATGGAATTGTTGAAAAATATATTCCTATTTTATTAGAGGCCTATAAAAAAGGTGATGGTGCAGTACTTGACACTGTAATCAGTATATTTAAACAGCAAAATTTTAAAATTGTTTCTCCATTTAAATATTCTTCAAATTTCAGGATAAATAATGACAATTTAGTAAAAAATTATAAAAGTAACGAGAATATTGACATAAAGAAATCAACTGACTTGTTAACTGAAATATCTAAGTTTGATAATGCTCAGAGTGCTGTATGCATTAATGGATATATAATGGCAATTGAGGCAGCTGAAGGTACAGATTTAATGTTAAAACGAGTATATGATATACGAAAAGAGTCTAATCAATTAAAAAATAAAGCAGGATTCTTGACAAAAATACCAAAAAAAAATCAAAGCAAGCTTGTAGACCTACCCGTAATAGGACCAAAAACCCTAAAGCTGGTGAATAAAGCAAAACTTAAAGGTATTGCAATAGATTTAAAAAATACCATTATCTATAAAAAAGAAGAGGTCCTACACTTAATAAATCATTACAGTCTTGAAATTCACGATATCTCTTAGATTTTAGCGTGTATTCTTAGTTGATCTTTCAGTGCCATATTTAATAACTGTTTTTCCTGTATATAATTGCCTAGGTCTGCCAATTTTTTGTATTGGGTCTTCAATCATTTCTGTCCATTGAGCGGTCCATCCAGCAGTTCTTGCAATTGCAAATATTACAGTAAACATCTCAGGTGGAAATCCAATCGCTCTGAGTATTATACCAGAGTAAAAATCAACATTTGGATAAAGTCTCTTTTTTATAAAATAATTATCTTTTAGTGCAATTTTTTCTAAATCCATCGCAAGTTTCAGTATCGGATCATTTTTAACGCCAACATGCTTAAGTACTTTTTGACATATAGATTTCAGTATTTTAGCTCTAGGATCATAATTCTTATAAACTCTATGGCCAAATCCCATTAACTTAAAAGGATCATTTTTATTTTTCGCTTTCGCTATATATTTTTTTATATTTTTTGATGTTCCAATTTCTTCGAGCATTTCTAATGCCGCTTGGTTCGCCCCCCCCGTGAGCAGGCCCCCATAATGATGAAACACCTGCAGCTATACAAGCAAATGGATTTGCCCCAGACGATCCTGCTAGTCTTACAGTTGATGTAGATGCGTTTTGCTCATGATCAGCATGGAGAATTAGAATTGTGTCCATAGCTTTAGCAAGAACAGGTGAAACCTTATAGTTTTCTGCGGTATTACTGAAACACATGAATAGAAAATTTTCTGAAAAAGATAGATTATTTCTTGGCGAAACAAAAGCTTGTCCCAAGGAATATTTATATGCCATTGCGCCAATTGTAGCAGATTTTGCAATAATTCTTCTTGTTGCCTCTTGTCTTTGATGTGAGTCATTAATGTTTAATGTATCTTGATAAAACGATGACAAAGCACCCATAACTCCAACCATCATTGCCATAGGATGAGCATCTCTTCTGAAACCTTGAAAGAAGTTTATGATCTGCTCATGAAGTAGAGTGTGTCTCGTAATAAGTCTTTTGTATTTAGCAAGTTGTTTCTTATTTGGTAGATCTCCATAAATAAGCAAGTTAACAACTTCAATGAAATCACTTTTTCTTGCTAATTCCTCAATATCATATCCCCTATACCTTAAAATACCTTTATCTCCATCAATATAAGTAATTTTTGACTCACATGAAGCAGTAGATGTAAATCCAGGGTCATATGTAAATATATTTGCCTCAGCGTGCAATTTAGAGATATCTATAACAGCTTCGCCTTCAGTAGAATTATATATTGGAAATTCGTATGTCGCTTTGTCGATTATTAGTTTGGCTTTTCTATTGTTTTTTTTATTTAATTTCTTCTTAACCATTTACATTGTTATAGATAAACTATTTCTAGAATAAAAAAAGTTAAAAAAAATTAATATTTTCTTAACAGGCCTATAAGCTTTCCCTGAATTTTAACTCTATGTGCAGATAGAATTCTTGTTTCATAAATAGGGTTAGCACTTTCCAATGCAATACTTTGACCTTTTTTTCTTATTCTTTTTAATGTTGCTTCTGAGTCGTCAATTAGAGCAACGGCGATATCACCGTTTTCAACAAGATTAGTTTTTTTAATTAAAACAGTATCTCCGTCATAAATACCTTCATTAATCATAGACTCACCTTCAACTGTTAAAGCATAGCTTTCACCGATAGGCATCATTTCTTTTGGAACATCTACTGATGTGTCGTTGTGTTGAATAGCTTCAATTGGAGTACCTGCTGCGATTTTTCCAAGTAATGGAAGGGTACTTAATTTGCTGTTTTCATCTTTATTACTTCCTGTAAAATCCCCCACAATAATATTTTTATTAGTTTTTTCCGATACTTTTAGTGTGGATATCGCGTCCTTAATAACTTCTAACGCCCTAGCTTTGTGAGCTAGTCTTCTTACAAATCCTCTTTCTTCTAAGGCTATTACAAGTCTGTGAATGCCAGATTTAGATTTAAGATTCAGCGCAGCTTTCATTTCTTCATAAGATGGCGTCATACCACTTTTTATTTGATAGCTCTGAATGTATTCCAATAATTCTTTTTGTTTTTTTGTTAACATTGATTCGATCCTATACTCATGTTCTACCAATGTTCTCATTATCTTTCAATGAAATAATATTCAATATAATCAATTGTTTAATTAGTATAGTTTAACTATCAATTTAGAATATTTGCAATATCAGACGATAATTGTTCTGATTTCATAAGGTATTCGCCTATGAGAAAATTATTAATTCCAGTTAAAGAAATAATTTTACTCACATCACCATGACTATGAAAACCACTTTCTGAAATAAAAATTTTATTTAAATCAGCAATATAACTACTGAGCTCGATTGTAGTTTCTATTCTAGTTTCAAAATTATTTAAGTTTCTATTATTAATGCCGATTAATTCTGATTGCATATTTATTGCTCTTTCAAGCTCTTCTTTATTATGAATTTCAATTATAACATCTAGACCTATATTCTGAGCAATTGCTTCAAGTTTATCCGCTTTTTTTTGATCTAGCATGGCCAAAATTATTAAAATGCAGCTTGCTCCCACCAACTTACTTTCATAAATTTGATATTCATCAACTATGAAATCTTTCCTTAAAATTGGTAAGGTTGATATTTTTCTTATTTCAATAAGATCTTCAATTCCTCCTTTAAAATATTTTTTATCTGTCAATATTGATAAACAGGAAACACCGCATTCTTCATATATTTGCGCTATATTAGTTAAGTTTATTTCTTCATTTACAAAATTTCCTAAAGAAGGGCTTGCACGTTTTAATTCTCCTATTATTGATGTTCGAGACATCTCATCTTTTAATTTTTTAGAAAAACTAAAATCGTGTGAAGTTATATTTTTTAACTTATTTAGAATATCACTTTGAGCATGTAGTTTTTTTTGCTTATTAACAAAGTCAATTTTATATTCATATATTTCCTTCAAAATTGACATTATTTATTTGTGAATTTAATTAATTTATTTATTTGATTTAATGGTTCTCTGCTCTTTATTAAATCTGAGGCTTTTTGATATGCTTTTAGAATATTTGCTTCATTCAGTTCATGAGACTCATGAGCAAGTAATCCAAAAGCTGCATTTATACATACTGACTTATAGAATGAGTCATTTTTTCCATTGAATATTTCTATTATCCTGTTGGCATTATATTTTGCATCTTTTCCTAACATTTCATTATTAATTGGTCTAGGAATATCGATTGTTGCTGGATCAAATTTAACTTCGCCCGATCGTTTTGTAAAAATTACATTTTCACCTTCTAATGAAATTTCATCATTTCCATTACATCCAGATACTATGCAGGAATTCTTATTGCTATTTTCTGAAAAAATATCTTTATATATTTTAAATACCTCTTGTGAATAGACGCCAACTAGTTGAGTCTTTACATCCGCGGGGTTCAATAGGGGCCCTAGCATATTAAATATTGTTCTAATGCCCAATTGCTGTCTCACTGGCCCGACATATTTCATTGCAGGGTGATGATTAGGAGCAAACATAAAGCACAGTCCAATTTCGTTAATGCAATCTTCTAATCTTGATGTATTCATATCAATATTAACACCCAGAGCTTTAAGAACATCCGCTGATCCACATTTTGATGTCAACGCTCTATTTCCATGTTTAGCAATGGGTATGCCATGTGAAGCCAAAACAAATGCTGTGGCTGTAGATATGTTAAGGCTATTTTTTCCATCACCTCCAGTTCCACATGTATCCATTGAATTTTCTGGGGCAGCTACAGAGACCATTTTAGATCTCATTACTTCAATTGCACCAATTATATGATCGGCCTTTACACCAGATTTTTGAAGTATAGATAAAAAGGAACTTATTTGAATGTCACTAACTGAACCATTCATGATTAAATTGAATGCTTTCATTGTAGATTCTAGATCAAGTTTATCGTTGAGCACTAAATTAATAAATGTTTTAAATTCAATATTCATATTTCTAAAAAGTTCTTTATAATTTTTTTACCGTAAGGTGTAGTGGCAATGCTTTCTGGATGAAATTGTACACCGTAGATAGGATATTTAATGTGTTGTATGCCCATAATTACTTTTTTATTATCATCAATCGTGTCAGATATTATTTTAAAATATTCAGGAAGAGTATTATTTTTAATTATAAGACTATGATATCTGGTAGCATCAAATTTCTTTGGAAGGCCTTTAAATATTTCTGAACCTTTGTTAGTTACAGTCGATACTTTGCCATGCATTATTTTAGAGGCTTTTATAATTTTAGCATTAAAAGCTTGTCCAATGGATTGATGTCCTAAACAAACGCCTAATATTGGAAATTTTTTATAGAAATATTTAATAAGGTCAATGCTTATTCCGGCTTCATCAGGAGTACAGGGGCCAGGGGAAATAATTATTTTTTTAGGTTTCAGCTTTCTTATTTTTTGTAATGTTATTTTATCATTTCTAAATACTTGAACTTTGTAATTATGCTCTTCAACGTAATGCACCAAATTATAAGTAAAGCTATCATAGTTATCGATTATTAATATCATTGAACATTACCCATTACTATTTCAGCTGCATTAAGCACAGCTTTAGCCTTATTAATTGTTTCGTTAAACTCTTTTTCAGTGTCACTGTCGAATACTACACCGCCACCAGCTTGAACATATAGTTTATTTTTTATTATTATTCCTGTTCTCAAGACAATGCATGTATCCATGTCTCCATTAGATGATATATATCCGATCCCTCCTGAGTATATCCCTCGCTTAGTAGTTTCTAACTCATCAATGATTTGCATAGCCCTTATTTTTGGTGCGCCAGAAACAGTTCCAGCAGGAAAACCTGCCATTAGCGCTGAAATTGATGAAGTGTTGTTTTTTAATTTGCCAGTAACATTTGAAACTATATGCATAACATGTGAATAGCGCTCTATCTTAAATTTCGATGTAACTTTGACACTTGATTTTTTTGATACTTTTCCAACATCATTTCTTCCTAGGTCTAGAAGCATTAAATGTTCGGCAATTTCTTTCTTATCGTTCATTAATTCAGACTCAAACTTCTTATCTTCGATCTTATTCTTTCCTCTAGGTCTGGTTCCAGCAATTGGCCTGATAGTTATTTCATTTGATCTAAGTCTTACTAGTATTTCAGGACTTGATCCTACAATTTCAAATTTGGGAAGATTGAAATAGTACATAAAAGGCGAAGGATTAGTTTTCCTTAATACCTCATACAGAAAACTACTTTTCTGATTAAAGTTAGTTTCAAATCGCTGACTGGGAACTACTTGGAATATATCTCCATTTTTTATATATTGTTTTGCTTTTTTAATATTTGTTTTAAAGGTCGCTTTTGTCATATTAGACTTAACAGTGATTTTTTTCTTTTTATTGAAATTTATATCCCTGTAACCATTGACCTTCTTTATGTAGTTTTCAATTTCATTTATATCTAGAATTTGCGTATGGAAATTTTTCGTCTTTGCACTTGGTAGATAATGTTTAATTATAAAAAGAGAAGCAGAAAAATTGTCATATATAAGTAAATTATTAGGTATAAACATAATAATGTCAGGAGTTTTAAGGTCGTCTTTCTTTCTTTTAGATGATATTTTTTCAACTTTATTTACATTCTCATAAGCTATATATCCAAAAAAGGCACCTGACATTGGTGGCAATCTTTTGCTTTTAATAAACTTTAAGTTTTTTATGATAGTGTCAATTTTTTTAAGTGGACTGCCTCTATATTTAATTTTTTTTATAACTTTATTATTTTCTAAAGTAAGTGTGTCATTCGTTAATTGAATAGTTCTTAGTGAGTCGTATCCACATATTGAGTATCTTCCCTTTTCACGACCTTTTTCAACTGACTCATAAAGGAAGCTATATTTATTTTTTTCAACTAAATTTATGAATGAGGGGATTGGATCAGAGTTTAATTTTATAATTTTTTTATAAAAAATAAAATTAGATTTTTTTTTTATTAAATTATCAAATTGTTTCTTAGAATGAGAAAAGGTCATTACATGAACAATTTATCAATATTCTGAGAATATACTTCATAATCTGTAGTATTTATAATTTCCTGACCAATTATTGACTCCAGTGAAGAATTAAAATTTTGTATAATGTTATTCTCAACTTCTGAATAGTAAGTATCAGAAATATAGCTGTCAGGTTTAGTTATTTTTATTAAAGATCCTATCCCTATTTCGTCATTATTCATTATAATTTTTACATTGTCCTCTAAACTAATATTAAAAATTGATGATAGAGACTCCTTTGAAATATTTTTGTCGTTTCTTTTTAAATCATTGAATTCTTTAACTTCTATACTATTTAATTTTGCGTACTCTTCAAATTTATCGATCCCTTTAAACTGCAAATCAATCAGTATCTTATCAGCCATGCTCGATATTTGTGATTTTTTTTCATTTTCTATGTAATCACGCTCTACTTCTTCCTTTACTACCGAGAATTCAGGTATGAAAGACTCTTTTTTATCTGAAATGGAGTAGATAAATGCAGCGTTATCATTAAAAATAATTTCAGATAAAAATCCAACAGGTTGATCAAAACTTAATTGTATTTCTTCATTGTTTATTTTATTTACCAAATTATCACTTGATGATGATTTTGTGATTTTTGCTTTACTCAAACTGTCCATAATTTCATTTAAATCATAATCATTTAAGAGCATTTCATCTGCTAAATTAACAGTGTCATCAAATTCAACATAAGCAGTTTCCTCTGCTAAATACTTCTTTATATCTTTCTCAACTTCGCTTATTAATTGAGTTTCTTTTTCTTTAATGTTCAATAATTTAAAGACATAGAACCCTATATCTTGATACTCAAGTGGAGGGGAAACGTCATCTATGTTTAAATTAAATATAAAATTAGCTATTTCATCAGTAAATGTGTTTTGAGAAAGTGTGAAGTCTTGTATTTTATTAAGATCAACTTCATTATTTTGCATATATGAAAAAATTAATGCTGGGTCATTTTCAGTCCATGTTTTGTAAAATTCATTTGCACTATCTTTATCTCTAAATCTAGCAAATTCTATCTCTCTCATCTCTTCTTTAATATAAAGATTTATATTATCATTGTAATATTCAACAATTTTATTTTCATCAATAGTGTCTAAATCCACGAATTGATCCAGATTAATTTCAATATAATCAATTATTGTTTTCTGAGAAACTTCATATTTAAATTTTTCTAACTCATAATATTCTCGAAGCAATTCGTCACTTAATTTAATATTTAAATTTTCATCATTTATAATAAAATATCTTATAGATCTTTTTTCACCTTCATAATTAAATAAATGGTTTATAACCTGTTTTTCTAGGAAGCTACTTATGTTAAAATTTTCAAAAATTATACCTTGATAAATAGAATTCTCAATCTCATTTAAAAATACCTCCTCATTTGGGAAATTATTGAAAATGAAATTTTTATATTTTGTTTCAGAAAATAATCCATCAGCGTCCTTAAATTGTGGCAGTGAAGTGATTATAATCTTTAACGAAGTATCATTAATAAATATATTTTGCTTGTTGGCGTAGTCTTTAACCATTCTTGAGTAAATCAAGTCATTTAATAAAATATTGTGTAGTTGTAAATCTTTTGCCTCTTTTAAATTTATACTTGAACTAGTTTGCTGATTATAAAGCGATACTGTTTTTTGAAATTCATTATAGAATTCATCTAAGGTAATTTTTTCATTTCCAACCTTAGCAGCTAACTGGCTATTTCCTGAGGTAAGAATATCTCCGACACCCCATAGTGCAAAGCTTAAGACCATTATTGCAAGGAGAATCTTTCCAAAAATTGAGGATACTAAATTTCTTACTATATCTAACATTATGTCTTATGATGTATAAAAAGGTGTTATAAAAGGAATAACGTTGAATGAAAAGAACTAAATATACCATTGCCAACTGGAAGATGAATGGTCAAAAAGACTCTTATAAATTAGTAAAATCGATATCAAATCATTGTCAGAAGATGAAACGCAAAACATCTAATGTTGTAATTTGCCCGCCTTATACCCTTTTATCCGATTTAATAAAAAAAGAAAAAAAAATTAAATTTGGTGGTCAAGATTGCCATTATAAGTCTGAGGGTGCATATACTGGCTCCATAAGTGCAAATATGCTTAAAAAAATTAATTGCCAATATGTTATTTTGGGTCATTCAGAAAGAAGAATATATCAAAAAGAAACTTCTCAAGAGCTGAATTTAAAAATTCAATCTGCAATTAAAAGTAATCTAACTGTGATATATTGCATTGGAGAGAAGTTAGAAGAAATAAAAAAAAGAAATACAATACTTAAAAAACAACTTTCATCATTGCCTAAAAAAATTGACCCAAAAAAAATCATAATTGCTTACGAGCCTGTATGGGCGATTGGAACTGGTAAGGTTCCATCACTAGATGATATTAATAAAATACATGAAAAAATAAGACATATACTTTCAAATCTAGTGAGCCTCAGATTTAGTAAGCATGTTTCTATTCTTTACGGGGGTTCAGTTAATGCTGCAAATTCGGTTGATATTCTTAACCTTGATCATGTAGACGGCGCTTTGGTTGGAGGAGCTTCATTAAAATCGAAAGAATTTTGTAAAATAATTGATTCTTATCACTAAATAGATATAAGGACGCAATGGAAAATGCACTACTAATCATACATGCTATTTTAGCCATTATTTTGATAATCGTAGTTCTCATTCAAAGAGCAGAGGGCGGGGCTCTTGGAATCGGTGGAGGTAGTGATGGAATGTCTCCTAGAGGCAGTGCAGATGCTTTAACAAGAACTACAGCAGTTATTGCTGCTCTTTTTGTTGTAACAAGCATTAGCCTTACCGTTTTGAGCCTTAGATCTACAGATAGAACATTATCGTTCGATGAACCTGAAAATCTATCAACTGACCAACTGAATATTGAGGATTTACCAGAACTTCCTCAATTAGATTAGTTCTTTATTTTAAATCTATTTTGAAGTATAAGATACTTCCATGGCGCGATTTATATTTGTCACTGGCGGCGTGGTTTCTTCACTTGGTAAAGGTTTAGCTTCTGCATCACTCGCTTCATTATTGCAACATCACGGATACAAAGTCAGAATTAGAAAATTAGACCCATATCTTAATGTTGACCCAGGTACGATGAGTCCGTATCAGCACGGTGAAGTTTATGTAACAGATGATGGTGCGGAAACAGATCTAGATTTAGGTCACTATGAGAGGTTTACAGGAGTTACATCTAAAAAATCAGATAATATTACATCTGGAAAAGTTTATCAAAAAATTATAGCAAAAGAGAGAAAAGGCCAATACTTGGGTGCCACAGTACAAGTGATTCCTCATGTAACAAATGAAATTAAAGAATTTGTCTCTAAAGATCTTGATGATGAAGATTTTGTAATTTGTGAAATAGGAGGAACAATAGGTGACATAGAAAGTTTGCCGTTTATAGAAGCGATAAGGCAATTTCATAATGATAATGGACATGAAAATTCTTTATTTATGCATGTAACATTAGTCCCCTACATTGCTAGTTCTGGAGAACTGAAAACTAAGCCAACTCAACACTCTGTAAAAGAGTTAAGAAGCTTGGGTATACAGCCAAATATTTTACTATGCAGAGCTGATAGAGAAATTCCAGAAGATGAAAGAAGAAAAATTGGTTTATTTTGTAATGTGAAAGGTGACTGTGTCATTCCAGCAATTAATGCAAATTCAATTTATGAAGTCCCTATTAATTTTTTAAATGAAGGCCTTGATAAGAGAGTTTTAGAGTATTTTAGATTAGAGTCTAAAAAAGAAATTGATTTAAAAATGTGGTTACAAGTATCAAAAAGAATATTGGAACCAGAGGGTAGTATAGAAATTGGTATTGTTGGCAAATATACTGGTTTGGCTGACGCATACAAATCTCTTAATGAAGCACTGTCTCATGGCGGCATTTTCAATAATGTTAAAGTTAAATTGAATTGGATTGAATCAGAAGAACTGAACGGTTCCAACATTGAAAATAAGCTTAATAATTGTCACGGCATCTTAGTTCCCGGCGGATTTGGTGAGAGAGGAGCAGAAGGTAAAATAGCAGCAATTAAATATGCAAGAGAAAATAAAATTCCTTATTTTGGTATTTGTTTTGGAATGCAATTAGCTGTGATAGAAATGGCAAGAAACATACTTGGAATAAAAGAGGCAAATTCCAGTGAATTCGCTGATTGCAAAGAGTCAATTGTTGGATTAATGACTGAGTGGTCTAATATAGATAACACTACTGAAAAAAGAACAAAAGAGAGTGATTTAGGTGGAACGATGAGATTAGGTGCTTATGAGGCAAAATTGAGAAATAATTCAAAAGTTAGAGAAATTTATAATAAAGAATTAATTAGTGAAAGACACAGACACAGGTATGAAGTTAATAACAATTACGCTAAAGATTTTGAAAGTAATGGAGTTCATTTCTCAGGATATTCCCCAGACGGATTATTACCTGAAATAGTCGAATTAAAAGATCACCCATGGTTTATAGGTGTCCAATTTCATCCTGAACTTAAATCAAAACCATTTGATCCACATCCATTATTTAAATCATTTATCGAAGCCGCAAAGAATAAAACGTAAAATGCAAAAAAGTGTAGATTTAGGCAATACCGTATTTAGTAATGAAAAGAAGCTAGTATTGATTGCAGGTCCTTGTGTGCTTGAGTCATACGAGCACGCAAAAATGATGACGGAATCATTACTGAAGATAACATCTAGATTAAAAATTGATTTTGTTTATAAGACTTCCTTTGATAAAGCTAATAGAACAAGCATCAATTCTGAAAGAGGATTAGGTATCGATCAATCCATTGAAATATTTAATAAGTTAAGAAGTGAATATGGAGTTCATATATTGACTGATATTCATAATGTTGATGATTGTGATAAAATTAAAGACCATGTAGATATTCTTCAGATCCCTGCATTTCTATGCAGGCAGACTGATCTTTTGATAGCCGCAGCAAAAACTAATAAAGTAATAAATATAAAAAAAGGACAATTTCTAGCCCCAATGGACATGATTAATGTTGCTAAAAAAGTCAGTGATAGTGGGAATAATAAAATATTATTAACTGAGCGTGGTGTTTCGTTTGGTTATAATACTCTTGTTTCAGATATGAAATCATTGCATGTAATGAAAGAGGAAATTGGTTTTCCGGTTGTTTTTGATGCTACACACTCAGTTCAAAGTCCAGGTGGAAAAGGCGATAGAAGTGGGGGAGATAGAAAATATGTGCCTACTTTAGCAAAAGCAGCAGTCGCCGTTGGGGTATCTTCATTATTTATGGAAACTCACAATAATCCAGATGCTGCACCTTCAGATGGACCAAATATGGTAAAACTAGAAGAATTAGAGAAATTAGTCTCTAAACTTATTCAAATTGACAATTTAGTTAAAGAAAACTAAATAAATAATTAATTAATAACGTTATTTTTATGTCTAAAATTAAAAATGTAGTAGCCAGACAAATTTTTGATAGCAGAGGCAATCCTACCGTTGAAACTGATGTTTATTTGCAAGATGGCACAATGGGGCGGGCTAGCGTTCCTTCTGGTGCATCAACGGGTAAATACGAAGCATTTGAATTAAGGGATAACAAAAAGTCTTATCATGGCCGATCTGTTTTCAAAGCAGTAGAAAATATAAATGTGACAATTTTTGACACCATTTCAGGTCTTGACTCTCTAGATCAAAACAAAATTGATCGAACAATGATAGAATTAGATGGAAGCAAAAATAAAAGCAAGTTAGGCGCTAATGCGTTATTAAGTGTTTCGCTGGCTGTGGCAGATGCTGCTGCTAAATCATTAAAGCTGCCTCTTTATAAATATCTTGGAGGATCCAAAACATTTAAAATGCCAGTACCGATGTTAAATGTTATTAATGGTGGTGCACATGCAAATAATAATCTTACATTTCAAGAATTCATGATTATTCCTATAAATGAACAAACATTTGGCAACTGTTTAAGAAAATCATCTGAAGTTTTCCATACTCTAAAACAGATACTAGAAAAAAAAGGTCTTTCTATAGCTGTAGGTGACGAGGGTGGTTTTTCACCTAATTTAAAAAACGAGGAAGATGCATGTAAGCTAATTAAAGAAGCAATTCTAAAATCGGGATATAAACTTGGCAAAGATTTCATGCTTGGTTTGGATGTTGCTGCATCAGAATTTTATAAAAACAGAAAATATAGGCTAGAAAGTAAGATTAAGCCGTTTACAAGTGATGAATTCTCAAATTTTTTAATTAATTTATGTAAAAAATATTCAATTATTTCTGTGGAAGATCCTTTTTCAGAAGATGATTGGAATTCATGGATAAAATTTACTAAATTAATTGGAGATAACATCCAAATTGTTGGTGATGATCTGTTTGCTACTAATTTAAATTTGATTAATAAAGGCATTAAGAAAAGTGCTGCAAATGCAGTTTTAATTAAACCAAATCAAATAGGAACATTAACTGAAACTATGGATGCAATTGAACTTGCTCAATCCAATGGTTATGAGACTGTAATTTCTCATAGGTCCGGTGAAACTGAGAATACTTTCATATCTGATTTAGCGGTTGCTACTAACTCTGGGCAAATAAAAACTGGCTCAATGTCAAGGTCAGATAGAATAGCAAAATTCAATCAATTACTTCGAATTGAAGAAAATTTTATGTTAAAAAAATCGTTAAAAAACAATAAGTTCTACTAATTATTTAATAGTCAAGTAGAACAAAAAGAGTCCAAATAACTATTTTACCATTTTTTTGAGAATATTTGATCTAATATAATTGTCATGATTCGTGAACTATGATTTTTTATAGTTAATGAATAGAATTCTTAATTTAAGCAAAAGAATTAGAAAGTATTATCCATATTTTTTCTTGCCATTAATAATCATGTATCTTTCATTTAATATTTTTGATGGAAATAATGGTCTTTTATCTCATGCAAGGTTTGATAATGAAATTATAACACTAGAAAACAAAATTAACTCTCTAAAAACTAATAATAAACTAATGCAAATTAAGATCTCTTCTCTACAAAACCTAAGCCTCAACAGCGACCTGATTGACGAACAGATACGTAATGTTTTAGGCTATGGAAAA
>CACHYW010000016.1 GCA_902584215.1 uncultured Pelagibacteraceae bacterium | reverse complement strand
GTGATCCATATGTACAAAAAATAATTGCTTTCTTGTCACCCAGATTCCCCTGAGGATATCCGTAATTACCAACTAGTTGTTTAAAGGTAAATGCCCATGGTGGAGCTAATACCTTATCAATCCAGCCTTCCAGAATTGCCGGCATTCTAAAATTCCAAATTGGTGCAATAAGAACGATGGTATCACTTGCATCAATTCGACTTCTGTGGTCAAGAACATCTGGCCCTGGATTACCTCCTGCATAAACAGGGTCAAATTTGTCTTTATAAAGGTCGACTATATCAACGCTATGTCCTGCCTTTTCAGCGCTTTCAATAAATGTATTTTTAATGGCAGCATTAAACGAGTTATCGTCGTAATGCCCATAAACAATAAAAAACCGTCTACTTTTTTTTTCTCTCACTTTGTAACCTCTTCACAGCTAATATTGTCTGATTCTTAGACATTTTGTTGAAAAAACTATTTAATTTTTCATAGCCATTCAAAAATCCATCTTCTTCAAGCCAAGCAAGAAGCATGTATAAATAGTAATCTGCAGCTGTGATATAATTTCCACATAGATATTTATTCATACTTGCATCAATGAATTTAAGATAGGTATTTATAATTTCTTCAGCCTTACGTATTAAGTCTGACTCACTATTTTTAGATGTATAGTGATCTGGGTGGTATATTAACAGAATTATTGGATAGACAGATGATGATAAAAAAGACATGAATTGATTAAATTTATCACGTTCAATTGAGTTTGATTTTGGGACAAGTCGCCCACCTTTATTTACTAAATGGTAAACTATATTCATACTTTCGATCATATATTGACCATTAGATAATTTAATCATTGGAACCCGACCTAGCGGGTTATGCTTAAGAATTTCTTGATTTGTTTTTACATTTATTTCATCCACATGAATAAAATTGTAATCAATATTAAATTCGTGGAACAAATACTCAACAACATCAGAGCCAGTTTCTGGTCTGCCGTACAAGACATAATTAGACACTATGGATAACCAGCGCGTGCAAACTTTACGAGAGTTGTATAAATTTTCCCATTCTTCTCACTTTGAGCTTCTTCAGGGATTGATGATTTACCAGTAATGACAAATAATGTTTTTCCATCATCTCCACCAAGCATGCATGCATAAGCTCTGTCTGGGGTATCTAATCTATCTGTAATGACACCCCCTTCCTCAAACCTTATAACTTCAGATGTAGTAGGGGAAGCAACCCACACTCCATTACCTTCATCAAGGCAAATACCATCAGGTACTGGAAAAGGTGTAATAGAGCCTTCTTTCACCTGCAAATTTAATAGTTTATAAATAGTTGCTAAAGCAAATCTCACTCCAATGTAGTACCAGGTAGGCATCATTTTAGCCCAGACTTTTCTATTACTCAGTCGTTTATCTACGCCAATATTAAATGATGTGAGTCTTCCTGCATAGGTCTCTCCAATAATCATTTTCTTTCCATCTGGAGTAATCACAGTTCCATTTGGAAAATCTAATTTTTTTGCAGCAATTTTTGCATTACCTTGTGGATCAACATGAATAAGACAAGTTGGCTTTACATCTCTTGCATGGTGCAAAGAGCCAAAGTTTCCAACATAAGCATCTCCATCTTTATCCACTACCATATCATTGCATCTGAATGGCGTTAGCTTAGATAAATCTGAGTGAAGTGAGAGCTCATTGTTGCTGTATTTCATTATTTTTCGATCTAGCATCGAAACAATAAGCAAGTCCCCATTAGGTAACCATCCTAACCCAGAAGGTTGATTAGGGATTTCAACTATTTTTTCAATCTTGCCAGAAAGATCCAATGTCATTACTGAATGTTGGTAAAAGTCTGAAAACCATAATTTATTACTATGCCACCTAGGTCCTTCCCCAAAATGAAGATTTTCAGCTAATAAAGTAAACATCAGGTAATTATAATTGTGATTTTAACTTAAACTATCGTTTTTTGGGATTGATGAAAAAAACCAATCAGAGTTGCAATTTATTTGAAATTATTGATAAAGAGTAAGCATATTAACTGACTTAAGTCTCCAATGATTGGTAAGTTTTTCCCTAAAATCAGGCATTTTTTATTAAATAGCAAAGAAATAACTATATATCTGTATATTAGGGCAATACGCCACATCATATAAAGTACAGTTTTTGTGGAAATTGCAATCGCTAACGGAAGGAAAGCTTAATTTTTCCATGATTAGCTTGAATTTAAGAGATTAAAATATATATTTCAGCAAGATACTAATACGACTCAATAAACAGATATGAACTACACACTTAGTGAATATATGCCTATTTTAATTTTTATCTTCGTAGCACTTGCGATCAGCTGCCTGTTCGTACTCGCCAATTATTTAGCTGCTGTAAGCAATCCGGATTCTGAAAAAAATTCAGCGTATGAATGTGGCTTTGAACAATTTGGAGATTCCAGAATGAAGTTTGACGTTCGTTTTTACCTGGTAACACTATTATTCATCATTTTTGATCTTGAAGTTGCATTTCTTTTCCCATGGGCAGTAACTTTTGGAAACCTTGGATTATTTGGTTTTATCTCAATGATGATTTTTCTCGGAGTACTTACGATTGGATTTATTTATGAGTGGAAGAAGGGCGCCTTAGAATGGCAATAAATACAGACATTCAAGAAACAAGTCCCGAATTAGAAAGACTAAAAGAACTCTATGCTGATAAAGGCTTTGTTGTAACAAGTATCAACAATCTTATAAATTGGGCACGAACTGGCTCACTGCATTGGATGACATTTGGTCTTGCTTGCTGTGCAGTAGAAATGATGCATGTAGGAACGCCTCGTTATGATGTAGAGAGATTTGGCGCCGCACCCAGAGCATCACCAAGACACGCAGATGTTTTAATAGTTGCTGGAACATTAACTAATAAAATGGCTTCTGCCTTAAGAAAAGCGTATGACCAAATGCCCGAACCTAGGTATGTCATATCAATGGGAAGTTGTGCAAATGGTGGTGGTTATTATCATTATTCCTATTCAGTTGTAAGAGGGTGTGATCGTATTATTCCAGTTGATGTTTACGTACCTGGATGTCCACCAACTGCAGAAGGATTATTGTATGGACTTTTGCAACTTCAAAAAAAAATTAGACGAGAGGGTAATATCAAAAGATAATGTCTAAAAGTATTGAAGTAGCTAAAGAAGCTATAAAAAAGAATTGCAACCCCATTGAAATTTCTGATGATTTCAATCAACTGCAAATAACCATTTCTGCTGATAAAATTTTAGATGTTGTCGATTTTATTAAAAATCATGAGGCTTGTGAATTTAGGCAAATTACAGATATTGCTGGTGTTGATTTCCCTGATCGTCCAAAAAGATTTGAAGTTATTTATCACTTCTTAAGTTTTAGGCATAATAACCGCCTAAGAATAAAAATTACTATTAGTGAAGATGAGATCATTCCTAGTATTACATCTATCTTTCCTGCAGCAAATTGGTTTGAGCGTGAAGCATTTGATATGTACGGCATTCAATTTAAAGATCATCCAGACCTAAGAAGAATCCTAACAGACTATGGTTTTGAGGGACACCCATTAAGAAAGGATTTTCCACTTACTGGAAATGTTGAAATTAGATATGACGAAATTGATAAAAAAATAATTCATGAGCCAGTAAATTTACAGCAAGACTTCAGAAGTTTTGATATTCAGAGCCCGTGGGAGGGTACAAATTATTTGAAAGAAGAGAAAAAAAATAATGAGTAGTAGTAAAACAGTTACAGTAAATTTTGGACCAGTGCATCCCGCTGCTCACGGTGTATTGAGATTAATTTTAGATCTTGATGGCGAGATCGTAGAAAGAGCTGATCCACATATAGGATTATTGCATCGTGGTACTGAGAAATTGATTGAGCATAAAACTTATTTACAAGCCTTGCCGTATTTTGACCGTCTGGATTATGTTGCACCGATGAACCAAGAACATGCTTTTGCATTAGCAATTGAAAAGTTACTGGATGTTGAGGTTCCTGAACGAGGACAATACATAAGAGTTTTATTTTCTGAAATTGGGCGATTACTTAGTCATCTTTTGAATGTAACTACAACAGCAATGGATGTTGGAGCAATGACACCTATTACTTGGGGTTTTGATGAAAGAGAAAAGCTACTTGATTTTTATGAAGAAGTTTCTGGATCAAGATTCCACGCTGCATATTTCAGAGCGGGTGGAGTTCATCAGGATTTGCCAGATGGTTTAACTGATAAGATTTTTGATTTTTGCAATAATTTCCCAAAAGCACTTGATGATATTGAAAGTTTGTTGACCGAAAATAGAATTTTTAAACAAAGAAATGTGAATATAGGAAAAGTATCCAAAGAAGATGCTGTTGACAGGGGGTTCAGTGGATTTGTTTTAAGAGCCTGCGGGATTCCATGGGATTTAAGAAAATCTCAACCATATGATTGCTACGATAAACTTGATTTCAAAATACCAGTTGGTTCAAACGGAGATTGTTACGATCGTTATTTGTGTCAAATTGATGAGATGAGAGAGAGTATTAAGATTATGCTCCAGTGTCTTGATAAAATGCCTACGGGTGAAGTTATAAATCGAGACTCTAAAATCGCAGCTCCAAAAAGAATGGATATGAAGAATTCTATGGAATCTATTATTCATCATTTTAAATTTTTTACAGAGGGTTTTCATGTGCCAGAAGGTGAAATATATACTGCTGTTGAGGCCCCTAAGGGTGAATTTGGAGTTTATCTTATAGCCGACGGAACCAGCCGGCCTTATAGATGCAAAATCAGGGCTCCTGGGTTCGCACACCTTCAAGCTTTTGATCTATTATCAAAAGGACACTTGTTAGCTGACGTTCCAGCAATACTCGGTTCAATTGCTATTGTTTTTGGAGAGGTGGATAGATGAGCAATCTTAATGACAATTTTTCTTTCAGCGAAGCAAATGAACATGAAGCAGCAAAGATACTTGCTAAATATCCTTCAGATAGAAAACAAAGTGCAATTATGCCATTATTAGATTTAGCTCAAAGACAAAATGACAATTGGTTAAGCAGAGATGTCGTAGAGTATGTGGCTAACTTTATAGAAATACCTTTTATCAAGGCGTGGGAAGTTGTTACTTTTTACTCAATGTATTACACGAAGTATAACGGCAAATATTTAGTTCAAGTATGTGGAACAACACCATGTTGGCTAAGAGGATCAGACCAAGTTGCTAAAGCATGTAAAGAAATGATTTCACCTGATCAAAATACTCTATCAAAAAATGGACTTTTTTCGTGGATGCAGGTTGAGTGTTTGGGCGCATGTGTCAACGCTCCTTTGGTTCAAATTAATGATGATTACTATGAAGATTTAACATATGACACAACAAAAAATATACTGCAGTCATTGATGGATGGCGTAGAGATTAAAGTTGGCTCACAAAATGGTCGAACGAGCTCAAAGGCGGTTTCATAATGTTAAAAGAAAAGGATAAAATATTTACTAATCTTTTTGGAGATGAAACGTATAGCTTAAAAAGTGCTCAAAAAAGAGGGGACTGGAATAATACAAAATCACTTATCAAAAAAGGTCGAGATTGGATCATTGATGAAATGAAAAAATCTGAGTTAAGAGGTCGCGGTGGCGCTGGATTTCCAACAGGATTGAAATGGTCATTCATGCCTAAAGATCCTGCTCTGAATAACTATCTTGTTGTTAATGCTGATGAGTCTGAACCAGGTACTTGTAAAGATCGTGACATGATAAGAAATGAACCCCATAAGCTTATCGAGGGATGCCTGTTGGCTTCTTTTGCTATGAACGCACACACTTGTTATATTTACATAAGAGGTGAATATTTTAATGAAGCTGTAGTTCTTCAGAATGCAATTGATGAGGCTTATGAAGCAGGTCTAGTTGGAAAGAATGCTGCTAAGTCTGGTTGGGATTTTGATATATATCTTCACCGAGGAGCAGGCGCCTATATATGTGGAGAGGAGACAGCGCTTCTTGAAAGTCTTGAGGGTAAAAAGGGATTCCCTCGACTTAAACCACCATTCCCTGCAAATAAGGGCCTGTATGGATCCCCAACGACTGTCAATAATGTTGAGACTATTGCTGTAGTCCCAACGATATTAAGAAGGGGAGGAGAATGGTTCTCCTCATTTGGTAGAGAGAAGAATACAGGGACAAAGGTTTTTTGTATTTCAGGACACGTCAATAACCCATGTAATATTGAAGAAGAAATGGGCATACCTCTGCGTGAATTGATAGAAAAACATGCAGGAGGAGTTATTGGGGGATGGGATAATCTAAAAGCTATCATTCCTGGAGGATCTTCAGTTCCGCTAATACCAAAAAATATATGTGATAGTGTTTTAATGGACTTTGACTCTCTTACAGAAGTAAAAAGTGGACTAGGAACAGCAGCTGTTATTGTTATGGATAAAAGTACTGATCTTGTAAAGGCCATATCAAAATTATCTCATTTTTATAAACATGAAAGTTGCGGCCAATGTACCCCATGTCGTGAAGGCACTGGGTGGTTGTGGAGAATGATGGAAAAAATTGGAGAAGGAAATGCAACTTCTAGTGATATCGACAAATTACTTGATGTTACCAAACAAATTGAAGGACACACGATTTGTGCTCTTGGTGATGCAGCGGCATGGCCTATTCAAGGTTTGTTCAGGCACTTTAGAGAAGAAATAGAAGAAAGTTTAACTAAAATCCGAGCTGCATAATGGTTAAGGTCAAAATAAATGGAATTGAAAATGATGTTCAAGAGGGAGTAACAATCCTTCAGGCCTGTGAGGAGGCTGGCCTTGAAATACCTAGATTTTGCTATCATGATCGATTGTCTATAGCTGGTAATTGTCGGATGTGCCTTGTAGATGTTGAAGGTGCTCCAAAACCGGTAGCATCTTGTGCAATGCCAATAAATGAAGGCATGTCTATCCATACAAATACCCAAACAGTTAAAAAAGCTCGCGAAGGAGTTATGGAGTTTCTACTCATAAACCACCCACTTGACTGCCCGGTTTGTGATCAGGGAGGTGAATGTGACTTACAAGATCAGACAGTTGCATTTGGACCTAAAAACTCAAGATTTAACGAAAATAAAAGATCAGTTGATGAAAAGCACATGGGTCCTCTTATTAAAACATACATGACCCGTTGTATACATTGTACTCGATGCATTCGATTTGGCGATGAGGTTGCCGGTGTTAATCAATTAGGTGCGCTTAATAGGGGCGAGAATATGGAAATAACGACATATCTTGAAAAAACACTCGATTCTGAACTATCTGCCAACATTGTTGATCTCTGTCCCGTAGGAGCTTTAACTTCTAAACCTTATCAATTTGAAGCAAGACCATGGGAGCTAAAGAAAACGGAGTCCATTGATGTAATGGATGCTGTAGGTTCAAATATAAGAGTAGATACTTATGGCTGGAAAGTTAAAAGGATCCTCCCAGTATTAAATGAAGACATTAATGAAGAATGGATCTCTGATAAGACTCGCTATGCTTGCGATGGACTATTAACGCAACGCATTGACACACCTTTAATTAAAAATAATGGAAAGTTTGAAGAAAGTGATTGGAATGAGTCACTTTCAAAAGTTACAGAACTTTTAAAGTCAAATGACCCTGAAGAAATTGTTTTTTTACTAGGTGACTTTATTGATTTAGAAACTGCATATTTAATAAAAAAATTAGCTGACTCATTAAACATAAAGTCAGTTGAATGTCGACAAGACGGTTGCAAGATTCCCTTCAACCATAGGTCACAATTCTTATTCAACTCAAAGATTAATGGCTTAGATGAAACTGACTGCCTATTAATAGTCGGTAGCAATGTAAGAGAAGAGGCCCCAATTATAAATGCACGAATTAGAAAACAAGTAATATCTAGAGATTTGCCTTTAGCACTCATTGGAGAAAATTTTGACTTAACATATAAATATGAACACCTAGGAAATGATGTAAATATTTTAACTGATATTTTGTACGATAAAAATGAATTTTCCAAAAAGCTTTCGGAAGCAAAAAAACCAATGCTTATAGTAGGACAATCTTTGTTAAATAGGGATGACTCAATTCAAATTTATTCTCTACTCGAAACCTTCATTGAAAAATTTAATATGGCAAACGACGAGTGGAACGGGTTTAATGTTCTACAATTAAGTGCTTCTAGAGCAGGATCATTAGAAGTTGGTTGTTACCAGAAAAACAAAAATTTAGACGACATTATTGATGATGCGCACAACAACAAAGTTAGACTGGTAATGTCATTTGGTGCAGACGAAATAAATTATAAACATTTTGAAAATAGTAAGATTATTTATATTGGCACTCACGGTGATAAAGGTGCAAATGCAGCTGATATCATCTTGCCTTCTGCTGCATATACGGAAAAAGATGGCATCTACATCAATACAGAAGGAAGAACTCAATTCGCCAATAAAGCGAGTTATCCCCCTGGAGATGCCAAGGAAGACTGGAAGATAATTAACCAAATTAGCAAACTTATGTCTTTAGACTGGCCTTTCATTGATCAAGGAACTGTAAGATCAGCAATTTTTGAAGATTATCCCCATCTTAAAGAAAATTTTAATAATCAAACATGTGAATACATAAAACTATTGGAAAATAAATTAAAAGATGAAATTGATATTGCGCCTAAAGACACAAGGTCTGCAAAAGAAAAAAAATCAGATACTCTTAATGAGAATATTAAAGATTTTGAAAATAACTCTGCTCATAAAATATATAATTTACCATGGAAAGATCTCAGTGATCGTCAAAGAGAGTATTTAAGAAAATATAATTATCCAGAAACTTGGTCAGAATTTACAGAACATTATGGGTTCAAGGTGGTCAACGATATTAAAAAGAAAAATAACGTAGTCCTGCCATACGAAGAACAATATGCAAAAAGTCTAGGTAAGGTTTGGGATGATTTATCTTATAACCAAAAGAAATGGGCCTACACTAAGAGAAATAAAAATAATTTGATTGGTTTAGCAGATGATGCCAATTTCACTCCTGAAGGCATTGTAGTCATAAGTGATAACCAAGAAGCTTATTACGCAAAACCAAAAGAAATTTACTTTGAAAATAGAAAATTAATTCCAAGTATAAATGATTTTTACGTTACAGATACTATCTCACGCCATTCAAGTACGATGGCAGAGTGCAGTAGGGCAAGAAAAGAAATGAGAAGCTCAGTTAAAGAGAAAGCTTCCTAAAAATGGATGTTTTACAGTCAAATATTTTTGAATTAATAACAATAATATTTTATTGTATTTTAATCTTTATACCACTTCTAGTTGGAGTCGTTTTAGCCTTGTATGCAGATAGAAAAATATGGGCTGCTGTTCAAAAACGAAGGGGGCCTAATGTAGTTGGGCCATTTGGATTATTTCAAGTACCTGCAGATGGATTAAAATTTATATTTAAAGAAATTATTCTCCCTGACAGTGCCGACAAAACTGTTTTTTTAATTGCTCCAATTATTACTCTAGCTTTATCCATTGCTGCGTGGGCTGTAATCCCTGTTCAAGCAGGGGTTGTATTAGCAAATATAAATGTTGGCATATTATATATTTTTGCAATTAGTTCTCTTGGAGTTTATGGAATACTGATGGCCGGTTGGGCTTCAAACAGCAAATACCCTTTTTTTGGTGCATTAAGATCCGCTGCCCAAATGGTATCTTATGAAGTATCAATAGGCTTTGTGATTGTAACTGTTTTAATGTGCGTAGGCTCATTAAACTTGAGTGAAATCGTACTTGCTCAAAAAAATATTTGGTTTTTCATACCACTATTTCCAATGTTTATAGTCTTTTTCATTTCTGCGCTAGCTGAAACTAATAGGCCTCCATTTGATTTACCTGAAGCTGAATCGGAGCTGGTTGCAGGTTATCAAACAGAATATTCAGGAATGCCTTTTGTTCTATTTTTATTTGGTGAATATATAAATATTTTATTAATGTGTGCTATGACAACTATTCTCTTCTTAGGTGGATGGTTGCCTCCCATTGATGTATATCCATTAAATGCTATACCTGGATTTGTTTGGTTCATTCTCAAAGTAACACTAGTTTTTTATATGTTTGCTATGGTTAAAGCGTTTGTCCCTCGATATCGATACGATCAGCTAATGCGACTAGGTTGGAAAGTGTTCCTTCCTTTATCATTACTTGCTGTAGTACTCACATCGTCAATATTATTCTTTTTTAAACTTGCTCCAGGTATGTCATGAGATTTTTAAATTTTATAAAATCATTTCTATTAATTGATTTCATTAAAGCTTACTTGCTAGCTCAGAAATATTTTTTTAAGAAGAAAGCAACGATTAACTATCCCTTTGAAAAAGGAAAACTTAGTCCACGCTTTAGAGGTGAACATGCTCTTAGACGCTACCCAAGCGGAGAAGAAAGGTGCATTGGATGTAAGCTATGTGAGGCAGTATGTCCAGCTCAGGCAATTACAATTGAAACTGAGCCAAGAGATGATGGAACAAGAAGAACTACAAGATACGATATTGATATGGTTAAATGTATATATTGTGGCTTATGCGAGGAGTCATGTCCCGTTGATGCAATAGTTCAGGGGCCAAATTTTGAATTCACGACCGAAACTAGAAAAGAACTTTACTATACTAAAGATAAACTTTTAGAAAATGGCGATAGGTGGGAAACAGTAATCGCTGAAAATTTAGAAGCTGACGCTAAATACAGGTAAATTTCATGTCAATCTCACTACTTACCTTTTATCTTTTTTCTTCAATTCTCTTGCTCTCATCTTTAATGGTAATTTCAACAAAAAATCCTGTTCATTCTGTTTTATTTTTAATTTTAGCTTTTCTTAATGCTGCTGGAATATTTGTTATTCTTCATGCAGAATTTTTAGCCATGATATTAATCATTGTTTATGTTGGCGCTGTAGCTGTCTTATTTTTATTTGTTGTTATGATGCTTGATTTTAAAACATCTCTTGAAAAAGATAATATTCTACAATACATGCCAATAGGTCTCTTAATTGGATTAGTATTTATTGCTGAACTTGTTATTGTATTAATCAACACGCGTTTAGATTTATCCAATATTCAAATATTATCTAACCCTTTGGATAATTTTTCAGACCAATCTAATACTGAAGCTATAGGATCAATTCTTTACACTAATTATGTTTTATATTTTCAGTTATCAGGAGTAATTTTACTGGTTGCCATGGTTGGATCAATTGTATTGACCTTAAGAGATAGAGAAGGCGTTAAACGTCAAATTGTATCAGAGCAAGTTGATAGAAAAGGAAAAATTGAACTTGTAGATGTAAAATCAGGTGAGGGTGTTGATATATAATGATTGAACTTAATCAATTTCTAATTTTGTCGGCATTGCTCTTCTCAATAGGTGTCATTGGAATCTTCTTAAATCGAAAAAATGTTATTATCATATTAATGTCAATTGAAATTATTTTATTGGCAGTCAATATAAATTTAATTGCATTTTCACATTTTCTAAATGATTTAACAGGTCAAATATTTTCATTGTTTGTATTAACTGTTGCCGCTGCAGAAGCAGCAATTGGATTAGCTATTTTGGTAATTTATAACCGAAATGCTGGCAGTATTGAGATCGAGAAAATAAATACTTTAAAAGGATAATATAATGGCTCACAGCATTGTAATTTTACCCTTATTGGGATTTCTTATTGCGTGCGCATTATCTTTTTTCAAAAAAAATGCCTACATCGATCGTTTAGCTGAGGTTATTACGTGTATATTTATTGTTTTTGCCGCTTTTTTTTCTTTTTATATTTTTATTACCAATATTGGAAACCCTAGTGTTGTTACTTTTAAGTTATTTTCATGGATTGAGTCAGGATCTTTTTCTGCTGATTGGTCTATATATTTAGACACTGTTACTAGTGTTATGCTAGTAGTCATTACAAGTGTGTCTGCCCTAGTGCACATTTACTCAATCGGATATATGTCACATGATGACAGTAAGCCTAGATTTATGGGCTATTTATCACTTTTTACATTTGCCATGATCATGCTTGTTACAGCTGATAATTTTTTACAATTATTTTTTGGTTGGGAAGGAGTTGGTTTAGCTTCATATTTATTAATTGGCTTTTGGTATAAGAAACCTACAGCAAATGCGGCAGCTATAAAAGCATTCATAGTTAATCGTATTGGAGACTTTGGATTAGCGCTTGGAATTTTTACAATTTTTATTGTTTTTGGAAGTATTGAATATGAAAGTGTATTCAAAAGTGCGTCTCAATTTTCAGATGCTCAATTTGCTTTTATTGGATACGAGATTCATGCGTTAACACTAATTTGTATCTTTTTATTTATAGGTGCGATGGGAAAATCAGCTCAACTTTTTTTGCACACGTGGCTTCCTGATGCGATGGAAGGCCCAACTCCTGTTTCAGCATTAATTCATGCCGCGACTATGGTCACTGCTGGTGTTTTTTTAGTAGTAAGATGCTCACCACTTTTTGATTTAGCGCCAATTGCAATGGATTTTGTAGTTTTAATCGGGGCAAGCACAGCATTTTTTGCTGCAACTATTGGACTTGTTCAAAATGATATCAAAAGAGTAATTGCTTATTCAACATGTAGCCAACTTGGGTACATGTTTGTTGCAGCTGGATTAGGCGCTTATGGCGTAGCCATGTTCCATTTGTTTACCCATGCATTTTTTAAGGCTCTTCTTTTTCTTGGGGCAGGTTCAGTTATTCATGCAGTACACGAAGAACAAGATATAAGAAAAATGGGAGGAATAAGTAATTTTGTACCAATCACTCAAGTTATGATGATTATCGGAACAATTTCATTAATGGGATTTCCATTTACGTCTGGCTACTATTCAAAAGATGCTATTATTGAAACTGCATATCTATCAAATTCAAATTTTGCAGATTATGCTTATATTCTTCTCACTATTGGAGTCGTGATGACCTCTTTTTATTCATGGCGCTTAATGTTTCTTGTTTTTAATGGAAAAACTAGAATGGCTGAAGAGGATTATAGAAAAGTCCATGAGTCATCTTCAGTTATGCTGGTACCTCTAATGGTTTTAGCTATTGGCGCTCTCTTTTTTGGTTTTATATTTAAAAGTTACTTCATAGGCTATAACAGCGATGAATTTTGGAATGGAGCCATTGTAATACATCATGAAGATCATCATCATATACCATTGTTAATTTATTATCTTCCAGCGATTTTAGGTGTCGTTGGATTTATCATTGCCTGGATGATGTATTTACGTAAGTCAAATATTGCTCATAATATCGCTGAACTGAATAAGCCTTTATACAATTTTTTACTAAATAAGTGGTATTTTGATGAACTTTACAACATGGTTCTTGTTAAGCCAGCAATAGGAATTGGTAAATTGTTTTGGAAATTAATTGATGGTTATATTATTGATGGTTTTGGGCCAAATGGCCTTGCCTCTTTAGTCAGCCGTATCTCTACGAGAACTAAGCAAATTCAATCGGGTCTTATTTATCATTACGCATTTGCTATTTTGATTGGCTTATCAGTGATCATAACGCTTATAATTTTTAGGTTCTAATCAATGAATGAATTACCAATTTTAAGTATTTTAATTTTACTGCCAATAGTTGGGATCTTTTTTATGACTTTGATTAGAAACAATAATGATCAAAGTTCAAATAATCTCAAACATACAGCCTTATGGATTTCTTTTTTAAATTTTTTAATTTCTTTATACTTATTATTTGCATTTAATCAGCAAGATGCAGGCTTTCAGTTTGAAGAACGTTATTTTTGGATTGAAAATGGAATATCTTACCATTTAGGCGTCGATGGCATTTCAATCTTATTCATTCTCCTCACAACAATGCTTGTTCCAATATGCATCTTAGCTAGTTATGACAGTATTAAATTTTCTGTAAAAGAATATTTAATTGCGTTTTTAGCTCTTGAAACTTTCATGATAGGCGTCTTTTGTTCTCTCGATCTTGTTTTATTTTATTTATTCTTTGAGGGTGGTTTGATACCCATGTTTCTTATTATTGGCATCTGGGGAGGTGAAAGAAGAGTTTACTCAACATTCAAATTTTTCTTATACACACTTGCTGGTTCAGTTTTTATGTTACTAGCTATCATATACATATTTATTACAGCCGGTACTACAGATGTATCATACTTATTAGATTATAATTTTACACGTAATGAACAGATTGTTTTGTGGCTTGCTTTTTTTGCCTCATTTATGGTTAAAATTCCGATGTGGCCATTTCACACTTGGCTGCCTGATGCCCACGTCGAAGCCCCTACAGCGGGCTCAGTAATATTAGCTGGAGTTTTATTAAAAATGGCAGGATATGGCTTTATCCGTTTCTCAATAGGCTTTTTCCCAGAAGCCTCAGAGCTTTTTGCTCCACTCATCTTTACACTCAGTATTGTGGCTATAATCGTTACGTCGTTGATAGCATTGGTTCAGGAGGATATGAAAAAGTTAATTGCTTATTCCTCTGTTGCACATATGGGATTTGTAACTTTAGGAATTTTTACGTTTACTGTTCAAGGAATTGAAGGAAGTATCATTCAAATGATAAGTCACGGTATTGTTTCTGCTGCATTATTTTTATGTGTTGGTGTGGTTTATGATCGATTGCATACTAGGGAGATTTCCAGGTACGGTGGATTGGTAAGTAAAATGCCAATGTATGCATTTACATTTATGATTTTCATTTTGGCTAGCCTTGGGTTACCAGGAACAAGCGGTTTCGTTGGAGAATTTTTAGTGTTACTCTCAATATTTAGTATAAATACTTATTTTGCTGTATTTGCTACCACTGGCGTTGTATTAGCAGCAACATATTCTCTATGGCTCTATCGTAGAATGATTTTCGGCGCCTTGATTAAAGATGATTTGTCAGAGATGTTAGATTTAACTCGAAGAGAAATAATTATATTCTTTCCACTTATTACTCTGACAATATTTATTGGGATATACCCAAAACCAGTAATAGATATTATCGAGCCATCAGCAAAAAAAATTGTGAATCAAGTAAACGGTAAATTAAATTAATTTAATGGAAAATATTTTACACATAATACCAGAAATCTTTATTTTTTGCTCTGCATTAATATTACTCATTCTTGGATTATTTATAAAAAATATAAAACTTATTAATAATCTTGCTATTCTATCATTACTAATAGCAGTAGCTCTTGTCATTAATCAACCTTATCAGTCTATATATTTAAATAGTTATGTCATTGATGAGTTCTCGTCTTTATTTAAAATCATGATCTTCATAGGATCGATTGTTACCTTAGTGATGTTTGTATCAAGTAGAGAAGACCTGCACATAAATTTATATGAATTTCCCATACTAATTCTTTTTTCAACTCTGGGAATGATGGTCATGGTATCTGCAAACGATTTGCTTGCAATGTTTATTGGGCTTGAACTGCAATCACTGAGTCTTTATGTATTAGCCGCTCTTAATAGAAATAGCCTTTTGTCATCAGAGGCTGGTATTAAATATTTCATATTAGGGGCACTTTCATCGGGTTTATTATTATTTGGAATTTCCTACATCTACGGTTTTTCAGGAAATACAAATTTCAATTTAATCGCTGTTAATTATAACTCTGAGAGTCTAGGCCTCTTAATAGGCATAGTTTTTGTGTTAGCAGGTCTTGCATTTAAAGTTTCTGCAGTTCCTTTTCATATGTGGACTCCAGATGTATATCAAGGCGCCCCGACACCCATAACTGCTTTCTTTGCTCTTGCGCCAAAAATTGCTGCTATGGGCATATTGGTAAGATTTTTATTTAATTCTTTTGGAGAATTGTATTTGGATTGGCAGCAAATAATATTTTTTATTTCAATTGCATCTATGATGCTTGCTGCTTTTGCAGCAATTGCGCAAACAAATATTAAAAGATTAATGGCATACAGCTCAATAGGTCATATAGGTTACGCGTTAATCGGCGTTGCTTGTGTTTCTAGTGAGGGGTTGAGATCACTTTTGATTTATCTAATGATTTACTTGGTCATGAATGTTTCCGTATTCACAGCTATACTTAGTTTAAAGAGGAATGATGCATACTTTGAAAATATATCTGATCTTTCAGGTATGTATAAAAATCATCCATTTACTGCTATTTTAGTTGCATTAATGATGTTTTCTTTAGCAGGTATACCGCCTTTAGCTGGTTTTTTTGGAAAATTTTATATTTTCGTTGCAGCCTTGGAAAGTAACATGGTGTTTCTTGCAGTTGTAGGAATCATAGCAAGCGTTATTAGTGCTTTCTATTATCTTCGTATTGTAAAGATAATGTATTTTGATGAACCAAAAGAAGAGTTTGATGGATTGAATATCCGATCACTTCAAGTTCTGTTCTACCCGTCTTCTTTTTTAGTTATTTTGTTTTTTATATATCCTGCGCCAATTATACAGCTTTCAGAATATGCAATAAAATCTTTTTATTAAAATATATGTTATCTAAATCAGCAATCATCCATTACGATGTCATTGACAGCACAAATCTTGAAAGTAAGAGGCTTATTGATAAAAAAAAGATTTTCTCCCCTACTTGGATTATAGCCAATAAGCAAACTGCAGGTAGAGGACGGGGTAATAAAAAATGGGTATCACAAGAAGGCAATCTACTTGCTTCTTTGGTTCTACCTATTAATTTTTCTCTAGATAGACTTCCCTTTTTATCGTGTATTGTTGGACTATCTTTGTATCAATGTATTTCAAAAGTGATTACGGATGATAAACTCTTAAAAATAAAATGGCCAAATGATATTCTTTATGATGACGCTAAATTAGCAGGAGTACTAATTGAAAACTCTCTTTCTCAAAGCAAAAACTTTTCAATTATTGGAATAGGCATCAACGTTGCACACCATCCAGTTATAGATGGAAAAAAAACAATATGTTTAAATACTATAGCGCAGAAGAGCATGAAAATTATGGATTTAATGAAACCTTTATCAATCATTCTTAGTGAGTATTTAGAAAAATTAATAAATAAATCAGAAGCTCTTTTGATAGATGAATACAAAAGTAAATGCTGGAATTATAATAAGACAATAAAATTTATGACAAGTGATAAAGTTTTAGAAGGAATATTAATTGATATATCTAAAGACTTTGAAATTATTATAAGCGCAAATAATAAAAATATTAAATTAAATGCAGGAGAATTGTCATTTGACTATTAATGTGAAAACAATTGTAGATATAGGTAATACAAATATTTTATTTGGAAACATTGTTAAAGGTGAGCTTATTACCCAACTGAGAATAGACACATCTGTCATTGTGAATGCTCAAAAGGATAATATAAACACTGATCTAGTCCAATTGAAAAATTTTTTATCTGATAGCAAATCAGTCATTATTTCTGGTGTAGTGCCAAGTGCTCAATATGAATTAACTAATTTTATAAAAAGTATTAGAGATGATTTGAAAATTGTTGAACTGAGAACATCTGATCTTGAAAAGTTTATATCTTTTACTTTAGATAAACCAAGCGAGGTTGGTGATGATAGAATAATCAATGCTATTGCTGCAGTAAAACAATACGAGCCTCCTTTAATTATTGTTGATTTTGGAACCGCAACAACCTTAGATGTAGTAGATAAGAATGGCAACTATGCAGGGGGTTTAATATGTCCTGGCGTCAACTTATCCATTAAATCACTCTCTGAGGGCACTGCTTTATTGCCACAAATTGATTTTAAAAAACCAGCCCAAGTTATTGGTAAAGATACAATTCACGCCATGGAATCCGGTATCTATTGGGGCTATATCAGTCTTATTGAGGGGTTGGTTGATAAATTAAAAAAAGAAAATGACTGTTTGAATGCAAAAACAATTGCGACAGGCGGCTTATCGAAACTATTTGCAAAAGATTTAAATTGCATTAATTACTTTGAAAATGATCTTACTTTGAACGGCCTGATTATAATAAGCAAAAAAATATATGAGTAAAAATAGTAGACTAGTTTTTCTGCCATTAGGTGGAACTGGAGAAATAGGCATGAACATGAATCTCTATGGTTATGGTAATGAGATTGATGATATGAAATGGCTAATTGTTGATGTAGGCATTACTTTTGGAGACGATACAACTCCTGGGGTTGATGTGATATTACCAGATCACGAATTCATAAAAGAAAGAAAAGAAAATCTTCAAGGAATAATTATAACTCACGCTCACGAAGACCATGTCGGTGGATTAGCTTATTTATGGCCAGATTTGAAGTGTCCAATATATGCAACTGCATTTACTGCCTCAATAATAAGATTAAAGTTTGAGGAGAGAGGTATAAATATTGAAGATAAATTAAATATAGTCGATCTATCATCTGAAATTCAAATCAAACCATTCGACATTAAATTTCAAACACTGACACACTCAATACCTGAGCCAAATTCCTTATTCATTAAGACAAAATTAGGCACTATTTATCACACTGGTGATTGGAAAATTGATGACGATCCTATTGTAGGAGAGTCAATTGATTTTAATAAATTAAAAGAAAATAGTGAGGAAGTACTTGCAATGGTTTGTGATTCAACGAATGTATTAACAAGTGGACGTTCGGGTTCAGAATCGACGGTTCGAGGAAATCTTGTGGGTGTTATTAAAAAATTAAAAAATAGAGTTTTTGTTACTTCATTCGCTTCAAATGTTGCACGATTAGAAACAATTGCTGCGGCCGCTAAAGAGTCGGGAAGGTCGCTGGTTGTTTTAGGTCGATCAATGCATAGAATGATATCTGTTGCGCTGCAAAACGGAATTTTAAAAGATATAGATGTAATTTTATCGGAAAAGGATGCTGCAAAAAAGAAAAAACACGAAGTTCTCTACCTATGCACGGGTAGTCAAGGGGAACCAAGAGGTGCAATGATGAGGATATCAAATCAAGATTTCCCGCACATTGATATAGACCAAGATGATTGTGTAATTTTTTCATCCAAAATTATTCCTGGCAACGAAAAAAAAATATTTAAACTATTTAATCGCCTTTCTGAACTTGGTGCTGAAGTAATTACTGAGTATGATGAAGATATACATGTTTCAGGGCATCCATGCCTTGATGAAATGGTAGATATGTATGAACATGTAAAGCCAAAAATATCTGTTCCTGTACATGGAGAATATAGACATTTAAAAAGACACTCTTCTTTAGCCAAAGAACTTGGTGTTCAGTTTCCAATGCAAATATCTAATGGTGATATTCTACAGCTGGCACCAGGCTCTCCCTACATATATGATCAATGTAAATCTGGAAGGCAGTATTTAGATGGAAACCGACTAGTTGATTATAACAGTAGTCATATTAAAGATAGAAAAAGAATGAGTTATAATGGAGTATTAAATATAACATGTGTTTTAGACAAAAAAATGAATCTTAAGAATGAACCTGTTATTTTTTCTAGCGGCATCTTAAGTGATGATGAATATGATAGTGACGAAGTAATAAATATTCTTGAAGAAGAAATTTATAAATTTTTTGATGATAAAAGCAATTTATCAAAAAAGGAAAAAAAGATTTATCAAAAACTTGAAACTCTCTCTAGAAACCTTATTTATAAGCACTCTCGCAAAAAACCTTTGACAAATATAAGTATTGTTCATATTTAATTAGAATGATTGGAAAATTAAATCACATAGCAATAGCTGTCCCAAACATCAATGAAGCTGCTGAGCAGTACAGAAGTATCTTTGGAGCGAAGGTATCTGAGCCAGTAGAACAACCTGATCATGGTGTTACCACTATATTTATTGATTTGGGTAATACAAAAATAGAACTATTACAGGTACTCGGTGAAGACTCTCCTATTGAAAAGTTTATGGACAAAAATCCTAAAGGGGGAATGCATCATATTTGTTTAGAAGTCGAAGATATCAATCAAGCAGTTGAAAAATTAAATACGCATGAAGTTTCTATTACGGGAACTGGCAAGCCAAGAACTGGCGCACATGGAAAACCTGTTGTTTTTCTTCATCCAAAAAGCTGCAATGGAACATTAATCGAGCTTGAAGAAGTTTAAAATTGGGCATAACAGGCTCAATTATTATCTTTCTTCTTATTTGGTGGCTTATCTTCTTTTTGTCTCTGCCTATAAACATCAATAATTCAAATAAAAAAATTGCAATTGAGGGTGAGGATCCTGGAGCGCCCAATAATCCACAGATATTTAAGAAATTTCTAATCACAACATTTGTTTCAGTAATCATCTGGTTTATCATATACTTTTTTCTAAATAATGATGGTTTTTTGATGTTTATCTTAAAGCTTTTTTATATGAATGAAGTTATCTAAATATTTATTACCTGTTTTAAAAGAAACTCCTACAGAAGCGGAAATTATTTCTCACACCTTGATGCTTAGATCTGGAATGATTAGTCAGTCCAGTTCAGGTATCTATTCATGGCTACCCATTGGATTAAGGGTTTTAAAAAAGATTGAAAATATTGTGAGAGACGAGCAGAATAATGCGGGTGTAAATGAAATTCTAATGCCAACTATACAACCAGCTGACATCTGGAATGAAAGTGGTAGATACGAAGATTACGGCAAAGAAATGTTAAGAATTAATGATCGTCATGATAGACAGATGCTTTATGGCCCAACCAACGAAGAGCAAGTAACCGATATTTTTAGACGTTCAATAAAGTCTTATAAAGAACTCCCTCAATTACTTTATCATATACAATGGAAATTTAGAGATGAATTAAGGCCAAGATTTGGAGTTATGCGAGGTAGAGAATTTTTAATGAAAGATGCCTATTCATTCGATATTGATGAAATGAAATCTGAAGACTCTTACAACAGATTTTTTATTTGTTACTTAAAAACTTTTACACGATTGGGTTTAAAAGCTATCCCAATGGCCGCTGATACTGGGCCAATTGGAGGAGATTTGTCACATGAATTTGTTATCCTGTCTAAGACTGGTGAAAGCGACATATATTTTGATCAAAGAATATTACAAGAAGATGAATCTATTAATGAAATTGACTATGAAGGGGATTTAAAAAAATCAGTAGAAAAATTTAAATCTTATTACTCAGTTTCTGACGATAAATATAATGAGTCTGAGTTTAAAAAGAATGTAGCTAAACAAAATCAAATGCAGTCTAAGGGCATTGAAGTAGGGCACATCTTTAGTTTTGGCACAAAGTATTCAACATCAATGAAAGCGAATGTGCTTGATTTTGATGGTAAAGAGAAGTCTGTATACATGGGTTCATATGGAATTGGAATATCGAGACTAGTAGGCGCAATTATAGAAACTTCACATGACGAAAAAGGCATAATATGGCCCGACGTTGTTGCTCCATTCTTATTTGGAATAATAAACCTATCTCCAAAAGACGAAATAGTTTCTAGTAATGCAGAAAAAATTTATAATTATATCTCTAATAAATATGAAACTATCTATGATGATAAAAAAGACAACGCAGGAGTTAAATTTTCTCGTATGGACTTGATTGGCATACCTCATCAAATTATAATAGGGAATAAATCAAAATCAGATAATGAGATTGAATATAAAAATAGAAGGACTGGAAATTCAGAATTTATAAATATCAACAAGATTGATGAATTCATCAAAAGATTTCCATCATAAAGTGCCATTTAATTATTTTGAAAGATTTATAGCATTTAGATATCTTGTACCCCTTAGAAAAGGTGGATTACTATCAGTCATTTCTTGGCTATCTTTCATAGGCATATGTATTGGTGTCGCAACCTTAATAATTGTAATGTCAGTGATGAATGGTTTTCATATCGAGTTAAAAGAAAGAATTATTGGTTTTAATGGACATATATTCATACAAAAAAATGATAAATATTTTGAATATCAAGAAGAGCTCTCAGACATACCCCTGATTAAATTTATTGACCCCAATATTACCCTTCAAGCCCTTATTAGCTCAAATGATAGAACTACAGGCATTGTTTTAAAATCATTTGTAGAAGAAAACATAGAACACTATTCATTTTCACAAAGTATAAGTAACAATGAAGAAATTAATGTAAAAAATAGCATAATATTAGGATCAGACTTGGCATTAGCATTAAATGTTATTCCAGGTGAGAATGTTAAGGTGCTTTCTTCCAATATGCTATCAACACCTTTTGGCCAAATTCCAAAAAGTCAAAGCATGGTTGTCGCTGGAATTTTTACCTCAGGAATGAATGAGTATGACAGCAATTTTGCATATACTTCATTATCAAATATTCAGTCTCTTACAGGGATTAAAAATTTAGTTTCAACAATTGAAGTACACCTTAATGATATTGCCGACTTACAAGTCGTAAAAGAAGATATATCTGAAGTATTCGGCAGTACTTACATAAAAGATTGGATAGAGTTGAACAGTTCTTTTTGGGAAGTGTTAGCTACTGAACGTGAATTAATGTTCTTTGTTTTATCTTTAATTATAATTATTGCAGCATTCAATGTAATAACAAGCTTATTCATACTTGTACAAACAAAATCTAAAGAAATAGCGGTATTAAAAACAATTGGTACGAGTGATATTTCGGTTTTAAGAATCTTTTTAATCGTTGGTTCTATTATAGGTACGTCAGGAACAATACTTGGAACAATTTTTGGAATACTATTCACCATGAACATTGACTCTATAAGAAACTTTCTCAATAATGCATTTGATTTAAATCTTTTTCCTTCTGAATTCTATTATCTAGATAAAATGCCAACCAATATAGATGTAAATCAAATTGTGATAATATTTTTATTTTCATTATCAGTATCAATTATTGCGACTATCTATCCAGCCTATAAAGCTTCTAAAACTGAAATTAAAGGTATACTTGGGAATGGATAAAAATATTCTTGTTTTATCAAATGTCTCTAAGTCTTATATGCAAGGCAGTGAAAGTATTAGTATATTTGATAATTTTAATCTTACTGTTGATAAAGGTGAATTTATTTCGATTACTGGACCTTCTGGATCTGGCAAAACAACCTTATTAAATTTAATTGGCTTAATAGACTCGATTGATGAGGGTGAGATTTTATTGAACACCAAAATTATTTCAAATCAAAGTAGTAACGAAAAAAGTGAAGTTAGAAGAAATAATTTTGGATTCATTTATCAAAATTACAATTTGTTTGATAATTTTAGTGCAATTGAAAATATTACACTTCCATTAATTTTAAGAGGTGAAGCCAAAGACGTAGCTACTGAAAAAGCAAATAAATTAATGAGTATTTTTGATATAAGTCATAGAAAATTCCATTTTCCAAATAGTTTATCTGGTGGTGAGCAACAGAGAGTTGCAATAGCTAGAGCTTTAATAAATAAGCCAAATATAGTAATTGCAGATGAACCCACGGGCAATCTTGACCATGAAAATTCGGTAAATGTCTTTAAATACTTAATTGATTATATCGAATCTGAACAAATGACTTTAGTAATGGCTACGCATAATCAAGAATGGGCAAATAAGTCTGACAGAAGGATAGATCTTAGTTAATGGCTGACTTTATTCACTTAACAAATAAAACTGAGTATTCCTTATCTGAAGGAGCCCTGCCTATTGCAAGAATAGCTGAACTATGTCAGTCATTTTCAATGCCAGCTGTTGGCATATCTGACAACAACAACATGTTTGGCGCATTAGAGTTTAGTGAGCAAATTGCAAAAGTTGGAGTTCAGCCAATTTTAGGTTGCAATTTGAAAATTAAAACACCGAAAGAATACATACATGAAAATATTGAGGATAATGATTTATACTTATATTTGAATGTATTTTCAAAAAACAGTGAAGGATACGAAAACTTATTAAAATGTGTTTCAAATGCCTATACTATCAATAAAGGAAATGCGTATGTAGATGTTGATGATTTAATTAAGTTTAAGGAAGGCTTAATTATTTTATCTGGTGGAAATAATTCAATATTAGCACATTCTACAGGGCACATGATTACAAAACAGTCCAAACAATTTGTTACTGACTTTAAAAGTGAATTTAATGATAATTTCTATATTGAAATACAAAGATTAGGCAGTGATGACTACCGATTAAATGAAGAAGCTGTTTTAAATTTAGCATATGACCATCAGATTCCGTTAGTAGCTACTAATGACGCTTATTTCGAAGGTCCAGAATATTTTGAGGCTCACGATGCATTAATGTGTATCGAAAAAAAACTTTTTGTATCTCAAGAAAATAGAAAAAGATTATCAAAAGAACATTATTTTAAATCTCAAAATGAAATGCTTGAGTTATTCTATGATTTGCCAGAAGCTCTAAATAATACGATTGAAATTGCCCAAAGATGCTTACATAGACCCAAAATCAAAAATCCTATTTTACCTGTATATGATGACGACCAAAACAAAGAAAAGGAGTTGATGCAGAAATTAGCTAAAGATGGACTAAACGATCGACTCAAAAGCAAGTTTAATATTGAAAATATAGATATTGAACAACAAGATGAAATCAGAAATGTTTACGAAGAAAGACTTCATAAAGAATTAAAAATAATTATTAATATGAAATATGAGGGATACTTTTTAATAGTTTCTGACTTTATCCTATGGGCTAAAAATAACGACATACCTGTTGGACCAGGCAGAGGATCAGGAGCGGGATCACTTGTAGCTTGGTGTCTAAATATTACAGATCTTGATCCTATTAAGTTTGGGTTGATATTTGAGCGCTTTCTAAACCCTGAAAGAGTATCGCTTCCTGACTTCGATATAGATTTCTGTCGAGATGGAAGAGACAAGGTACTCGAATATGTACATGATAAATATGGTGAAAATAAAGTCGCGCAAATAATAACCTTTGGTAAACTGCAGGCAAGAGCTGTAATAAGAGATGTTGGCCGAGTCCTTGGTATTCCCTATGGTCAGGTTGATTATCTATGTAAACTAATGCCGTTTGATCCCTCCAGGCCTATGTCCCTCCAGAAATATATTGATGAAGAACCAAAGTTAAATGAGGAAGCCAGTAGAGATCCTAAAGTTAGAAAGCTGCTTAATATTTCTCTGAAACTTGAAGGCCTAAAAAGACATGCGTCAATTCATGCTGCAGGAGTTGTTATATCAAAAGATCAAATATCTAAAGATGTGCCATTATACAGTGATCCTGAAAGTAATATTTTCTTAACTCAATTTGATATGAAATGGGTTGAAAACGCTGGTTTAGTTAAGTTTGATTTTCTTGGATTGAAAACACTTACTTTAATTAATGAATGTATAAAGCTGGTTCGAAATAATAACCCGAATTTCACTATAGATAAAATCAATATCAACGATATTAAAACATATGAATTACTAAGTACTGGTGAGACAACAGGCATTTTTCAGCTAGAGAGTGCTGGAATGAAAGATACATTGAAGCAATTAAAGCCTGATAAATTTGAAGATATAATTGCAATTGTCGCCTTATATCGTCCAGGGCCTATGGCTAATATACCGTCATATATTGAAAGAAAGCATGGAAGAGAAAAACCAGACTATATCCACCCTTTACTAGAAGGTCTTTTAAAAGAAACATATGGAGTTGTAATATATCAAGAGCAGGTTATGGGTGTTGCTAGAGAGCTTTCAGGTTATTCTGATGGTGAAGCTGATTTATTAAGACGAGCTATGGGAAAAAAAATACAAAAAGAAATGAAAGCTCAAAAACAAAGGTTTATCAGCGGGTGTGTAGATAATAAATTGAAAAACAATGAAGCAGAAAATATATTTGAATTACTATCAAAATTTGCAGATTACGGATTTAATAAAAGTCATGCAGCGGCTTATGCTCTTATTGCCTTTCAAACTGCATTTCTAAAGACACATTTTCCTATTGAATTTTTTGCAGCTTCAATGTCCCTAGATATAAACAATACAGATAAAATATCTATTTTTCAGCAAGAATTGATACGTATGAATATCAAGCTTAATCCTCCAAATATAAATCAATCTAATTCTTACTTTGCTAGAGATGGAGAAAAAATATCGTATGCATTAGGCGCCATTAAAAATGTTGGAATTGAATCAATGAATGAATTGATTAATGAAAGAAAATCTAATGGAACGTTTAAAAGTTTAAGTGATTTTATTCAGAGGTGTAATACCTCTATAATAAATAAAAAAACATTAGAAGCACTTGCTTGTGCAGGAGCTTTTGATGAATTTAATGTTAATAGGTCGGCAATTTTTAATCAAACGCAGGAAATTGTAAAATTTCATAAATCTCAAAATAATAAATCTTTATCAGATCAAGAAGACATGTTTAGCAATTTAGAATTATCGCATTTTTCGCTAAATGATGAAGATGAATGGAATTACACTTATAAATTGATGAAAGAATATGAAATGCTAGGCTTTTATCTTACAGGACATCCACTGGAAGCTCATAAAAAAAATTATCCATCTCTCATGCTGAAAGAGTATTTAGATATAAAGGAAAATCAATCAGCCTATAATGAAAAAGATGTATTATTG
>CACHYW010000015.1 GCA_902584215.1 uncultured Pelagibacteraceae bacterium | reverse complement strand
GATTAAATGATGCTCTCAATAAAATAGGAAAGCAGTCATTGGTTTGCCTCAGAGAACCAAGCTTGGGTCCATGTTTTGGCGTTAAAGGCGGAGCTGCTGGGGGTGGCTATGCTCAAGTAGTTCCAATGGATAAGATTAATCTTCATTTCACAGGTGATTTTCACGCAATCACATCCGCTCATAACCTGCTTGCTTCTATGATCGATAATCACATTTATTGGGGAAATGATCTAAACATAGATACAAGACGTATTGTATGGGGTCGAGTTGTAGATTTAAATGACCGAGCTTTGCGAAATACAAATATAAATCTTGGAGGTATAGCAAACGGTTTTCCTAGAGAAGATAAATTTGATATTACGGTTGCTTCAGAGGTTATGGCGATCTTTTGTTTATCAACAAGTCTAAGTGATCTGCAAAAAAGACTCGGTAATATTATCATTGGTTACACACGAGACAAAAAAGAAATCAAAGCGCGTGACGTAAATGCAGATGGAGCAATGACAACTCTACTTAAAGATGCTTTTCTCCCAAACCTTGTTCAAACATTAGAGGAAAATCCTGCAATCATTCATGGCGGTCCTTTTGCTAACATTGCGCATGGTTGCAATTCACTTATAGCAACTCAAACAGCGCTTAAGCTAAGTGATTATGTAGTAACTGAAGCTGGATTTGGAGCAGATCTTGGCGCAGAAAAATTTCTAGATATAAAATGCCGAAAAGGAAATTTAAATCCCTCTGCAATAGTTATTGTGGCTACTGTTAGAGCGTTAAAAATGCATGGTGGAATGGATAAAAAGGAACTGAAAAATGAAAATCTAGATGCTCTGAAGAAAGGCTTATCAAACTTACAACAACATATTTCAAACATGAAAAAATACGGAGTTCCTGTGTCAGTAGCGATTAATCATTTTATTACCGATACAGATAATGAGCTCTCAATAATTAGTGAATGCTGTGATGACCTCGGTATCAAATCGTTTAATTGCACTCATTGGAGTAATGGCGGAGCTGGTGCGGAAACCTTAGCTGAACACATTGTAGATGTAACAAGTGAAGAAAACCCAAAAATTAACTACCTTTATCCTGATGAAATGAAACTGTGGGATAAAGTTAAGAAAATTGCACAAGATATTTATGGAGCCAAAGATATTATTGCAGATCAAAAAATAAGAGCACAATTTGATGATTTGCAGGAAAACTATGGCCATTACCCTATTTGTATTGCAAAAACTCAATATAGTTTTTCAACAGATCCTAATTTGCGCGGAGCGCCTAAGGATCACATTGTTCCAATTAGAGAAATACGATTAGCTGCTGGAGCTGAATTTCTTGTAGTTGTATGCGATAAAATCATGACCATGCCTGGTCTACCTAGAATTCCTGCTGCGAATGCGATACACTTAAATGATGATGGTGAAATTCAAGGATTATTCTAATGACTGACATGTATAATACTAACTTAGATAAGAATCACGCTAACTTTACGCCTCTTTCTCCATTAAGTTTTTTGCAAAGATCAGCTGAAATTTATCCCAATAGACAATCAATTGTTCATGGTTCAAAAAGCTATACATGGTCAGATACTTTTAAGCGAAGTAAGCAGCTAGCTAGCGCTCTTACAAAAAAAGGTGTTGGCAAAGGTGATACAGTTGCAGTCTTGTGCTTTAATACTCCAGAAATTTATGAAGCCCATTATGGAATTCCGATGATTGGAGCAATAATTAATACAATTAATATTAGATTAGATGTAGATACTATTTCTTATATTCTTGAGCACGGAGAAGCAAAAGTGGTAATCACCGATAATGAACTTTCACCTACCATGAAGGAAGTATTAAACAAAATAAAAACTAAACCTTTAGTTATAGATATTGATGATGAACTCGCTAATCATCCAGAAGGTGCTGGAGAAAATCTCGGGAGTCTAAATTATGAAGAGTTCCTTAAAACTGGTGACGAAAATTTTAAATGGCTTTTGCCAGAAGATGAATGGGACTCACTTGCTCTTAACTATACATCAGGAACTACAGGCCTACCTAAAGGTGTAGTTTACCATCATCGAGGTTCATATTTAATGGCATTGGGTTCAGTTACAGCATTTAGCATGGCCATGCATCCAACTTACATGTGGGTAGTCCCGATGTTTCATTGTAATGGCTGGGGCAATCCCTACACACTAACTGCCTTGGCAGGAACAAGCATATGCTTAAGATACGTTTCAGCAAAAAATCTTTTTGATGCAATAGCTGATCATAAAGTTACACACTTTGGAGGGGCACCCATTGTGTTAAATTTCATCGCTCAGGCAACTGAAGAAGAAAAAAGAGACTATTCTCACAAAGTTAATGTCGTTACCGCAGGAGCGCCACCTCCCGCTGCAACTCTTGAAGCGGTCCAACAGATGGGCTTTGATGTAACACATGTATATGGATTAACTGAAACTTATGGTCATGTATCTATGTGTGCATGGCAAGATGAATGGAATGAATTATCGGTAGAGGAACAATCAAAGTTGCGATCAATGCAAGGGGTAAAGTTTCCAATGATGGAAGGTCTTACAGTTATGAATCCTGAAACCATGAAAGAAGTCAAAAGTGACGGTGAAGAAATTGGTGAAATCATGATTAAAGGTAATTGCGTTATGAAAGGCTACCTCAAAAACAAAGAAGAAACCGATAAGTCTATGTCAGGGGGTTGGTTTCATTCTGGAGATTTAGCAGTAATGCACCCGAATGGATATGTCCAAATCAAGGATAGAAGCAAAGATATTATTATTTCTGGGGGTGAAAATGTGTCTTCAGTTGAGATAGAAAATACTTTGTATAAGCACCCATCAGTTCTATTTGCAGCGGTTGTTGCAAAGCCTGATGAAAAATGGGGAGAAACGCCTTGTGCTTTTATTGAATTAAAAAGTCAGGACGATAGTATTTCAGAAAAGGATATAATATCTTTTTGCAAAGAAACTCTTGCTGGTTTTAAGTGTCCTAAAAAAGTTGTTTTTACTGAGCTGCCCAAAACTTCAACTGGAAAAATATTAAAGTATGAACTCAGAGAAATGGCTAAAGCTGCAGACGCTTAGGAAAAGTGGATCGAGTCGTCATTAAGACGACCATACTTTATACCAAAAAAATCTTTAAAATAATTTTGTGTGTTCACCCATGGTGACCTACTACCTTGTTGGGGAAATAAATGAATAGCTCTATGAATGTATCCTGATGAAAACTCGGTTGCTAGCCAATCTTTTTCAGCTTTTACATCAACTGGAACCCTTGGCACACAATGACTGTAGTTATTTTTATCGAGATAATTTATCAAGCGACATGCATATTCGCAGGTTAAATCAGCTTTTAGCGTCCAAGATGCATTAATATAACCGAAAGAATTTACAAAATTTGGGATTCCACTGAACATCATACTTTTGTAAGTCATGGTTTCAGAGGGTTCAACCAACTTTCCGTCAATATGCACTTGTACGCCACCAAAAGATTGTAAGTTTAAACCTGTTGCAGTTACTACAACATCAGCTTCAATATTTTGGCCTGATTTAAGCGTAATGCCCTTGGATGTAAACCGGTCAATATGGTCTGTAACGACTGACGCCCTATTTTCTCTTATGGATTCAAATAAATCACCATTTGGAATTAGGCACATTCTTTGTTCCCACGGATAGTATCGTGGAGTAAAATTTTTTGAAATATCATGATTAGGCAATAATTTTTTTACTCCATCTATGAGTTTTCGTTTTACGTATTTGGGATATGATCGACAAATTCTATATAGAAGTTGCTGAAAAAATACATTCCGTAACCTAATAAGTGTATATGACATTTGTGATGGTAATAATTTTTTCAAAAAATTTGCAAACCTATCTTCATCAGGACTTGGAAAATAGTATGTCGGTGAGCGTTGCAACATCGTGACATGTTTTGCTTTTTTAGACAATTCAGGAATTATTGTAGCTGCTGTTGCACCACTACCAATTACAACCATTTTCTTATCTGTATAATCATAATCTTCAGGCCACTTCTGAGGATGTATTAATTTACCTTCATACTTATCAAGATCATTAAATTCAGGTGTATATCCTTCATCATAATTATAATATCCTGTTCCCATGAAGAGAAAATTAGCTGTTAACAGTATTTCTTGTTCTTGATGGGAGGCTCTTACCTCCCATTTTTGACTGTCTGAATTCCAATTAGCGCTTAAGACTTTGTGGCTAAACTTTATTTTCTCGCGTAGATTGTTTTCTTCAACTGTTTCTTCTAAATAACTTAAAATTGAAGGTCCGTTTGCAATAGTTTTTTGTTCCTTCCAAGGTTTGAAAGCGTAGCCAAGTGTAAACATATCAGAATCTGATCTTATACCTGGATACCTAAACAAATCCCATGTACCGCCGATATTCTCTCTTCCTTCGACAATACAAAAAGATTTGTTTGGACAATTCTTTTTTAAATAATATCCAGCACCAATGCCAGAAATTCCAGCACCAATTACAATAACATTAAAATGATTGCTATTTTCCATGATAGTTAATTCTTAATCGATATTTCCACTTCATCATATATATTATTTCTATACTCTAATTTCGAGCTAAAATTTTGCGACTGATATTTCCCAGAATTTCTTACATGATTAAAGTACTCCACCATTTCATCTTTAAAAATTCCAACATTATCTGCAAATACAGTACAATTTTTATTAATTATTCCCTCAGCCTCCAAAAGCTTTAAATCTGTAAGATACTTTTTCTTTGCATGATCAATAAACACAAAATCAGCATTAAAATTTAATTCAGGTATAATTTCTTCAGCGCTTCCATGCATCAAATTTACTTTATCATCTAACCCAGCAAAGTTGATTAGTTCTTTCGCTATTTCTATAGAGTGACTGTCTGAGTCAATTGAAGTTAATTTGCTTTTTTCTCCTATGGTAGATGAGATTAATACTGCTGAATATCCAATAAAAGTTCCTAACTCGATAACATTATTTGGTTTTGACTTTACAAGACGGTCTCTAAGAATTTCTCCTTTTTCTGGACCCACATTCATTAAGAACAGACCGCTTTCAAGAACAAAATTATCGATCGTTTGTAAAATTGATTTTGGATTATTTTTTTCTGCATTTGAGAAAACATAATCCAAAGTTTGTCGCATCAACATATTCTATTTTAGTGGACTAGCAACGCCCCAATAATGATAACCTAAAAATTTTGGCCCAGGTACATACATGCTATCGATTTTATTCAATTTAAAATTAGCTTTTGTTATTTCATTTGGAATATCCACATCTAAATGACAACCACCAGCTATTCTTTTTTGGATCGCATTCATTCTTTTTTGCCACTTAAAAACATTTATGTCAGGAGATTTTCCATGCTCTGAAAAAAGAAATTTACCATTTGGCTTCATAACTCTATTGATTTCAGACATTGCACTGCTGAGACTGGGTATAGAACACATCGTGTATGTGCTAATTATTGTATCAAATGAGTTATTTTCAAAAGGCAACTCTTCAGCTTTTAGTTGCTGAACATTCAAATTTATATTGTTTATTTTTGCATTTTGTTTTGCTTTTTCTAATAATATTCTATCCGGCTCAACTGCAAATACCTCTGATATATTTACTTTGTTGTAATACTTAAAATTTAACCCTGAACCTATGCCGATTTCTAAGACTCTGCCTGACGCAGAAGGTATTACTTTTTCCCTTTGTTTTCTGAACGGTTTCATTTGCATCGCATAATTTATGAGATGTGGACAAACATATTTATCGTAAAGCTTTTGAAGCAATTATTTTACCCCTAATTTCTTTTGAATATCGCTTGATGAAGTCGTATATCGAAAAGTTAATGTTTCATCAGGCCTAGCCCGTACAAAAGCTTTTTGAGCTGCTAATGCAGCTTCATGGAATCCTGATAGAATTAACTTTAGTTTACCTGGATAATAAGAAATATCTCCCATTGCAAATACACCTGCTAGATTTGTCTCAAAATTCTCAGTATTTACTTCAATTTGTTTTGCATTCAAATTAAGGCCCCAATCATTAATGGGTCCAAGTTCCATCTTTAATCCATAGAAAATTAAAATCTCATCGCAATCTAATGATTTTTCGTTCCCATCATTATCTTTAATGATTGCTCTTTCAACTCTGTCTCTGCCTTGAACATCACTAATCTGATTATTAGTTATTAAGTCAACTTTTCCTTCTTTGACCAGTTCTTTCATTAAACTGACAGTATGATTTGCAGCTTTAAATTCATCTCGTCTATGGACCAATGTGATATGTGAAGCTATTTTAGATAGTTCAACTGTCCAATCTAGAGCACTATCACCTCCACCAAAGATTATAATTTTTTTGTTACTATAATAATTTTTATCGGGAATAGAGTATTGAATGCCTTTATTTTCATACTTTGAAACATTTTCTATTGGTGGTTTACGTGGCTCAAACGATCCAACTCCACCAGCAATAAATATATTTGGGGTTTCAAAAACTTTGTCGCTTGACGTTTTTAATTTCCAAACATTTTCATGATTAGATATTTCATTAATTCTTTCATTTAAATGAAAAGGTGTATTGAAAGGTTTGATTTGTTTTTTAAGATTTTCAATTAATGATAAACCCGTACACTCAGGCAAAGCAGGAATATCATAAATAGGTTTGTCTGGATATAGTTCGGCACATTGTCCACCAATTTTATCGAGGTTATCAACAACATGGCTATCAAGTCCCAATATTCCCAATTCAAAGACTGCGAATAAGCCTACAGGACCACCTCCAATTATTAAGCAATCAGTTTTGATAGTTTCAGACATATATTTATTCCTTGTTATATGATAATAAATAATATTACTTATTGATTATACAATGATTTTATTACGCAGATACCTCTTATATTTGATTGCTGTGATACTAATTGCCATTGCTTTTACATACGCTTCAGCCAAGCTTTATGAGGAATTTGCATATATAAAAAATGATAATTGGCAGATTTTACCTTCCCCAGGCGACAAAGATAGAGATATGTACACAAGAGCTGCTGTTGCAATGCGAGGAACATTTGCTCTTTCAAAGCCTGAGGCAGCTTATTTTCATGCATTTAAAGATATTGAAGATGTAAAATTATTAGGAAATTGCACTTACAATATTATTGGAGATGACATCGAGTCTAGATGGTGGAGCATTACTGTCTACAATGAAGATGGCTATTTAGTTGAGAACGATGAAAAAATCTATGCCTTAAACAGTGAAACGGTTGACTTTAATTTTGAAGGCGGATTTGAGATTTTTTTAACAAGTGAAGATAATTTTATTTCCGAAATTTCTGAAAAAAACTGGATAAGAGTTCCTAATGACGAGCACTTTTCAGTTGCACTAAGAATATATTTGCCTGGAGAGGAATATTTTTCAAAGTTAAAAAGAGTGGATTTACCAAAAATAGAGAAATTGAGGTGTAAAGATGAATAGCTTTTTAAAAAAACTATCTTTACTTGCAATAATAGGATTTCTAACACACTTAATAATTATTTATTACACGCCCACTTTAATGATGAAGTACGTTGGACGAAATTGGGAAGAGCAAAATATGATTAATAATTCATTCGCTCGTGATTTACCAACATCAGATTTTACTGAGGTCATTAGACCTAGTGCGGACATTCTCTATGGAGGATGCGTTTACGATGTTACGTATTTCCCATTAGTTATCGAAACTGAAGTTCCTGAAACTTATTGGTCAATTTCATTTTTTTCTGAAAATACTGACAATTTTTCTACAGTAAATGAAAATTCGCATAACTTTGGTAAACTTAAGATGTATTTGTTTGGTCCAGGATCTACGCCAACAAAAGTCACTGATGGATTTATAGTTGTTTCGCCTTCAAATAAAGGTCTTATGCTAATGAGACAATTTGTTGGCAATGGTTCAAATGTTGAAAAATTAAATGAAATACAGAATAACCTAAATTGTAAACTTCAAAACTCTTAAAATTGCTTTTCAGGCATTTTAACGATCAGCCCATCTAATTCATCAGAAACTGTAATTTGACAACTTAATCTGCTGCTTTCTTTTACTTCAAAAGCAAAATCAAGCATATCTTCTTCCGAGTCATCTTTACTAGGAAGTCTATTAATCCACTCATCTGCCACATACACATGGCAAGTTGCACAGGCACAGGCTCCACCACAATCTGCATCAATACCTGGGATTTTATTTTTTATTGCACCTTCCATAAGTGTGAGGCCGTTATTGACTTCGATTTCATGTTCTTTTCCATCGAATTCGATATATTTGATCTTAGCCATTGCGCTTCTCAGTAGATTAATAAATAGTGTTATTTAATGGATCAAATACATCAAAAAAGCACCAAAGCAAGAATTTTCGAACTTTGGTGCTTTTAGAGGGGCCGGTCGAACCCCAAAACGCATGAACGTTCCATTGCGAACCTTAATTTTAGAAAACGATATTTTATGCTACAAGAATAATATTATGAATAAAAGTTATCCACATATTACCAACCGTCCTTTCCACAGCAAATCCTGACTTAATCACATGATATCCAAGCCATACTTATTATTTTTAGGTGACGCAAAAGATGAATTAGCTATTAAGACTGCTGCCGGAATTAACTATTGGCGTCCAGAATGGTGTATTGGCCAAATGAGTCTTCCGAATGCAAAATCAAGTCTTGGCATTGATGAAATCTCCCTAGAAGAAGCAGTTAATCGTGGAGCTAAGACTTTTGTGCTCGGAGTTGTAAACGCTGGTGGGAAAATGCCTGAGAGTTGGATTGATATAATCGTAAAGGCAATATCCCTTGGCTTAGATATCGCTAGCGGCATGCATTCTCGATTATCTTCTTTTGATGAAATATCTAAAGCCGTAGCTAAACATAATGTTAAATTACATGACCTTAGATATAACAACATTGAATTCGACACAGGAAAAGGACTTAAACGAACTGGAAAGCGATTACTGACAGTCGGCACAGATTGTTCGGTTGGGAAAAAATATACAGCACTTGCCGTAGAGAAGGCAATGCTTGAAAAAAACATGAAAGTATCTTTTAAGGCAACTGGTCAAACAGGCGTATTGATTGCTGAAAATGGTGTTGCAATAGATGCGATAGTATCTGATTTTATTTCTGGCGCAGTAGAATGGCTATCTCCTGATAATGATAGAGATCATTGGGATATAATTGAGGGACAAGGTTCATTGTTTCACCCTTCATTTGCTGGGGTTTCACTTGGACTGCTTCACGGAAGCCAGCCAGACGCCTTTATAGTTTGTCATGAGCCAACTAGAACTCAAATGAGAGGTGTAGAAGCTGCTCTGCCCAGTATAGGCGCTGTAATAGAACAAACAATTCAATGCGGTAAATTAACTAATAAAAATATTCATTGCATTGGCATTGCTCTTAATACCTCTAATATGAAAAAAAATAAGAGCGATATAAAAAAAGAAATTTCATCCCAATATCAGCTACCTTGTATAGATCCAATAACTGATAACTTGGATCCCTTCATTGATCTATTAGAAAAAATATAAATGATTAAACTTGATATTTCTCATTTATCTTGGCAATTAAATAAGTCTTTTAATATTTCTAGGGGATCAAAAAATACTGCTGAAACAATTGAAGTAAAGCTTACTGACAATAAATTTATTGGAATAGGAGAATGCGTTCCCTATGGACGATATAATGAGACTTTGGAAAGTGTTCAAAAACAAATACTGGAGTTGAAAGATGGTATTGAAAATTCAGAAATAAACAAAAAAAATCTTGATCAATTTATCAATAATGGAGCTGCAAGGAATGCTATTGATTGTGCTCTGTGGGATTTAGAAAGTAAAAAAAAGAAAGAAACTGTATGGTCAATGCTTGATATTCAAAAGCCTCAAGAAATTCCAAGCAGTTACACAGTTGTATTGGATGATCCAGACAAAATGATTGAAGATATTTATGACCATAGAGAATTCCCTACAATAAAAATTAAGGTAGATAATAAAAATTTAGACAGAATTCTTACTAACGCAAGAGAGAGTTTGCCCAATACAACAATTATAGTTGACGCTAATGAGTCATTTGAAGTGGATGATTTAAATAAAAATACTGATCTTTTTGTAAAAACAAAAATTGATCTGTTAGAACAACCTCTGATTTCGAATGATGATGATAAATTGTTGAATATCAATTATCCTATCTCTATTTGCGCAGATGAGTCTTTTCACGACAGTTCTGATTTAGATAAAATCTATGCAAAGTATGACACTATAAATATTAAATTAGATAAAACCGGTGGTTTGACTGAGGCCTTGAAGATTCAAAAAAAAGCAAAAGAAAAAGGATTGAAGGTTATGCTTGGCTGCATGGTATCTAGCTCAGTTTCAATAATGCAAATACTGCCTTTATACGAGAATGCAGATTTTATAGATCTTGATGGCCCCTGTTTTCTAAATGAGGACAGAAAAAATGGAATAGTTTATTCCAATGGGATGATGAAAATAGGTAAAGAACTTTGTTGGGGTTAGAAATTACTTTTCAGCTTTAGGGGTAAAGATTTTTTTTCCGTTATATGTTCCTGTAGTCATGTCAACATGATGTGGTAAACGCATTTCACCAGACTCTTTGTCTTCAATGAAATTTTTACCTTTTAATCTTAGATGAGATCTTCTCATTCCTCTTCTTGAATTTGATATCTTACTTTTAGGTACGGCCATTTCTAATAAGTTCCTTATAGTTTAGTTGGGTTAGGCTCATCTCCGTAAACTATGTTAGGATCAAAAACTTTCTTAGTTGTTTTAAACCTTAAACCCGATTTATTTTTTGTATCTTCTAAGTCAATTTCTCTATAAAAACAAGACTTATAACCAACATGGCAGCTGGCACCATTTTCACCAATGTCAACCATCATACAGAGTGAGTCTTGATCATCATCTATTAAAATTTCTTTGATTTTTTGAACATAGCCACTTTTCGCTCCCTTATGCCATATGGCCTTTCGACTCCTGCTGTAATAATGAGCCTCTTTAGTCTCAATTGATTTGGTAAGGGATTCTTCATTCATATATCCTGTCATCAAGATCTCTTTTGTTTGGTGATCTATAGTAGTAACTACAATAAGACCATTCTCATCAAATTTTGGAGCAAGATCTTCGCTCTCTTCTACCTGCTCTACTGAATTTCGCTTTTTAAACATCATTTTTCTTGTAAAATAAATTATCGTGGGTTTAACTTAAAAAAATTAAATGTTCAATAAATTAAAGAAAATTTAAATGTATGAGTGGTGAAAATGACCCTATAAAGCCTGTCAGAGCCCAAGGGGCCAGAACAACTTTTTTCCCCCCTTATGCTCTGATGATAGGATTGTTAGCATCCAGCCTACTCGATAGTTTTTTAATTCATTTACCAATTTTTAAAGGCAATGTAGCGTTTTTAATTATTGGATTAGTTGTTGCAGTTTTATCATTCTTACTCGCAATCTATACTTTAAAAATATTCTCAGATAATGAAGAAAATCCTCATCCAAAATCAATACAACATCAATTATTTGTGGGGGGAAGTTTCAGATTTTCTAGAAATCCAATTTATCTTGCAATGATTATTATTTTATCAAGCTGTGGGGTTGCATTTAATTCTTGGTGGTACATTTTTGCTGCTGCCATATCTATTCCACTTCTCACTTATGGGGTCATAGTACCTGAGGAAAAATATCTTGAAAAAGAATTTGGAAAAGTTTATTTAGACTATAAGAAGTCAGTCAGAAGATGGCTTTGAATTAATTTCTAAAATTACTATGTATAATCTGCTCAAGGGGACATGGGCTCTGTTTTTTGGGGTTGGCATGATGATGCTCGCCAATGGACTTCAGGGAAGTCTTATTGGAGTAAGAGCATCAATTGAAGGATACTCTGCCCTTTCTGCTGGTATAATCTTAACTGGTTATTATGCAGGTTTTTTAAGTGGTGCTCTAATTATTCCTCATCGCATAAGAAAAGTTGGACATGTAAGAATGTTTGCTGCTTTAGCTTCAATTGCATCAATATCTATTCTGTTTCATTCAATTCACGTAAGTTTTCTAGGATGGTTCTTAATGAGATTCATCTCTGGAATGTGCTTTGTTGGTATGTACACAGTGGCAGAAAGTTGGATTAATGACTTATCTGAAAATGAAAATCGAGGTCAGGCTTTGTCTGTTTATATGATGGTAAGTATGGCGGGAAGTGCTTTGGGACAACTTTTTTTAAATATTGCTGATCCAGAAACAGCTTCACTATTCATGTTGGTTTCAATCCTTATTTCAATTTCATTAGTACCTATTTTGGTAGTTGTTAGTAAGCAGCCAGACTTTAGTGTAATTGAGTTCTTATCAATTAAAGAATTGTATAAAACTTCACCTTTAGGAGTGGTGGCTGCTATGCTTACTGGCCTCGCTCATGGAGCTTTGTGGGGCATCGGGACTATTTATGGAATTACAAGTGGTTTGACGGTTCAACAAGTATCGATATTTATGTTTACCTTTATCATTGGTGGTGCAATCAACCAATATCTTGTTGGATACCTGTCAGACAAATACGATAGAAGAACTATTATAGTGATTGTTTCGCTGCTAGCAGGACTGTTGGCAGTGCTCGCAGTAATTTTTGGGAGTAGTTTTTTCTTTTTAATATCTATCACTTTTATTTTTGGTGGGTTGACTGTCCCTCTTTATCCACTTGCTATTGCTCATACAAATGACTTTCTTTCTAAAAAAGAAATGGTTGCCGCAAGCTCAGGTCTTCAACTGGCCGGCGGTATAGGCCTTACACTTGGACCAATTCTAGCTGGGTTAGCCATTGACTTAGTGGGAGCAAATGGTTTCTGGATTTATCTATTTATAACTCATTCTAGCTTAGGTTTATTTGGCTTATACAGAATGTCAGTTCGTACAGCTGTACCACTTAATGAGCAAGGAAATACTGTATTGATGAGTAGTCGTGCAGCCCCTACTTCCATGGAGCTTTATCCTGATGCAGAAGAATATCTTGAGGATTAATTATTGATGATAATTACTATTTTTTTATTTTAATCTTATTGTAGTATTCGTCTATGGAAATTCTAAGAACACCAGAAGAATACTTCAATAATCTAGAAGATTATAATTTTAAAGAAAATTATATCACGATAAAGTTAGGTGATAATCTTAGTGCCAGAATGCATTATGTTGATGTTAACAGTAATAGTGATGAGACAATATTACTTCTTCATGGTGAGCCAACATGGTCATATCTTTACAGAAAAATGATTCCCATTTTGGAAAAAAGTGGAAAACGTATAATCGCCCCTGATTTAATTGGTTTTGGTAAATCAGATAAGATTAAAGAAAAAGAAGAATATACTTATGAAAGACATGTAGTTTGGACATCCGAGATTATCAGCCAATTAGGTTTAAAAAATATAACCCTTTTTGCTCAAGATTGGGGAGGACTTATTGGTTTGAGAATGGTTGCCAATCATCCCGAACTATTTGATGGCCTTGTACTATCAAATACTTGGCTTCCTATTGGCAAAGGGTCTTCAGAGGGGTTTGATGCTTGGAAAAAATATAGTCAAACTGTTGAAAAGTTTAATTCTGGAAGAATTGTATATGGAGGAACAGTCAACAAAATATCTGATAAAGAAGTTGAGGCCTATAATGCTCCTTTTCCAGGCGAGGACTATTTAGCATGTGCAAGACAGTTTCCAACTCTTGTGCCCATGGATCCAAATGCTCCAAGTGTCCCTGAAAATATAGAAGCTTGGAAAATTTTAAAGCAATTCAAAAAGCCAACAGTTACAATATTTGGAACTGAAGATAAAGTCTCTGCTGGAGGCGAAAAACTATTTCAAAAATTAATTCCTGGTTGTGAAGGAATGAATCATAAGTTAATTCATGGTGGTCATTTTATCCAAGAAGATCAGCCAGAAGAGTTAGCTAAAGCTATAATCAATCTTTATAAGTAATTTACTTTTTAGAAACGAACGTCACCCATTCATCAATATTTCTTCTCTTGGTCTGATAATTATTTATTGGCGCAGACATTTCTTTGTATCCAATTGCCATACCACAGAACAACATAAGATCAGCCTCAGCACTTACAAATTCTGAAACTAATTTTTGCTTCAACGACCATGACTCTTGGGCGCAAGTATCAATTCCCTCCTCTTGTGCTAGTAACATAAATGTTTGTAAAAACATGCCTAAATCTGACCATTGAGGTTGATTCATTTGTCTATCTATAAAACAAAAAAGTGCTGCGGGAGCACCAAAAAAATTAAAATTCTCAAGCATCTGATTATATCTTGCTTCTTTGTCTTCGCGTTCAATGCCTATTGAGCCGTAAAGCTGTTCACCCACCTCAAATCTTGATGTCCTATATGGTTCTTTAAGCTTTGATGGATAGATCGGGTATTCAGGATGATCTATACCCTTCCAATCTTTTTGAAACAAAAGAAATTCATTCATTGATTGCCCATTTAGAATATAGATTTTCCAAGGCTGCAAGTTACCTCCGGAAGGTGATCGGCTTGCTTTTTCTAAAATTTTTTTTATTATTTCATCACTTACGGGCTTATCAATAAATGATCTTATCGATTTTCGTTTTTCAACAGCCTCTGAAACACTAATCATATTTTAATTTTTACTCGCTTACGTTCCTGTAATTTTTTTTTATTCTGGATTTTATGCGGTTTATATTTTGTGGTCCTCAACTCTCTTGCTATTGGATTGCTTTTGAGTCTTCTTTTTTCAACCATACCTATGATAGTATACTACCCCCATCCACCATTATTGTCTGTCCAGTAACAAATTTACTATGATCACTTGCCAAATATAAAATTGTCCCATAAATATCATCTACTTCTAATGTTTTTTGAAGTATTTGCCCTTTTGAAATAACTTCAAATCCTCTTTCGGCTTTTTCTCCTAAAAACTCTTTTGCTGATTCTGTCTTTACCATTGAAGGAGCAACTGCATTCACTCGAATATTGTCTTTGCCCATTTCCCTTGCCATTACACGAGTAAGTCCTATTACCGCTGCTTTTGAAGTTGCATAGTCTGCTGCATAAGGCATTCCATATTTTGCAGCAAGTGAGGCTATATTGATTATTGATCCATTTTTATTTTCTCTCATGACTGGAGAAACTGCGCGGCAACAATTCCATAAACCTTTCACATTTACATTCATAGCTCTATCCCATTGTTCAGGGTCAATATCTTCAAACCTAGAGCTTTTAAGCGCTCCATATAATGCTGCATTATTCACAAGAACATCCACTTTCCCGAATTTTTCAACAGCACTACTGACCAGCTTGCCACATGAATCAAATTCGGTAACGTCCAGATTAAGGCTAAGATAATCATTTGTTATTTCTGACACTTTCACTTCAGTCTCACTACAATCATTGATATCTGCAAAGACAACTTGAGCTCCCTCCTTAGCCATTTCAATAATGTACTTCTGACCCAAACCTCTCGCTGCTCCCGTTACAATAACTACTTTACCTTTAATCATATAATTTCTCTAGTTCCTCTATGTTTGATTCAAATAAAACCTGTTTAACAATGTTATAAGAAAAACCAGCTCTTGACAAAATTCCTAGCTCTTTATTTTTTGTTTTATCATTTAATTCTTTTTTTCTAAAGGGCCCTATTGATTTTTTTCTTGCTAATTTTGCCGCAGCAACTAAATCAAAATTTTTATTTACATCTTTTGCTTCAGCGATGCATTCTTCAATTATATTAATTTTAACTTTAAGTTCACGAAGTCTAAACTGAATTTTCTTTAATGACCAACCTCTGTTAAGAAAGTTTCTAATTTTACTCTCAGTAAATACCTTATCATCTAATATTTTTTGATCCTCTAATGAAGAAATTATTGTATTTATTATTTCGTCAGAGCCAATATTTAAATGTGTATCTTTAACCTTCCTTTTTAAATAACTTCTTAAGTTTTCTGAGCTTGTTGCGTATCTCTGTAAATACCATAGGGCTTTACTTTCAATCTCGGTATAGCTAGATCTATTTCTCATTGCAGGCTTCTAGTATAGCTGTTGCCACTAAACGGCTGGGTGTTTGTGCAGTACTTAATTGTTTAATCGCTTCTTTGGTTTGATTTATTACATCGCTCCTATAATTTTCGTCCTCTAAATACTTATTGATAAATTTTATAATGTTTTTCTTATTACATTCATTTTGTAGCAATTCCGGAATTACCATTTTGCCAAGTATGATATTAATCAGATTTCCAATTTTTGACTTGATCATTAAGTTAAGTAGAAAGTAAGTTAATGGATTAAAGCGATAAGCGGTAATGTATAACGTATTAAAGTAACTTAGTTCCAATGCAGCTGTTCCTGATGTAACAATAGCAAAATTAGCTTTGAAAAAGCACGAATATTTTTCTTTTTCATCATCAATAACCTCTATTGGTATATTAGATGGATAATCTTCAATGATACTTTTGACCGTTTTTGTCATATTTTCTGTTGTTGGAACTACAAGACGAAATCTAGTCTTTAAGTCCATTTCATCGACCGCGCTTAGATATGTAGGAAGAAGCATTTCAATCTCTTTTCTGCGACTACCCGGCATTATTAAAAATATTTCTTTTTGTGATGACTCTGGCTTCTTTATTGCATCACTCTTGTATTCGTTTAAATCTACCTCTGTTATTGGATGGCCTACAAAAGTTGTTTTTATATTGTGAGAGTCAAAGATTTTTTTTTCAAATGGAAGTATTGTTAGTAAATGATCAATTGATTTTTTTACAGTTTTAATTCTTCCAGGTCTCCATGCCCATACGCTTGGAGCAACATAATGAATAATTTTAAGTTCTCTTTTTTTACTTTTTATTCGCCTGGCTACTCTCAGTGTAAAGTCCGGGCTATCGACCGTAAAAACTATATCCGGCTTCGTCTCAATAATTTTATCAACTATTTTATTTATGATTTTATTAATCTTTAGCACCTTGGGCAAAACTTCTATAAGGCCCATTACATTTATTTCTGCAATATCAAATAAATTATCTATTCCTTGTTTTTTTAAAGCATTGCCTCCAATGCCAAAAAGATAAATATTTTCCTTATATTGAAGTTTAAGTTCTTTAATGGCAGAGGCTGCTAGTTTATCTCCTGACTCTTCTCCTGTAATTACTGCAATCTTCATTTTACTATTTATTTTTTTTCTTTATATATATACCATCAAATATGTCTAAAAACGTAACATTTTGCTTTGATTTTGGAAGTCCGTATTCTTATTTAGCCTATAATAACTTAAGTGCTCTTAAAGATGTTGGAGCATCAGTAGAAATATTGCCTGTTTTACTTGGTGGCATCTTCAAGGCTACAGGAAATCAACCTCCTGCTTCTGTGCCAAAAAAAGGTGAATATATGTTTAAGGATATTACTCGTTGGTCAAAGAAATTAGATATTCCATTCAAAATGAATCCTTACTTTCCAATTCTTACTGTTCCTCATATGCGGGGTGCAGTATTAGCTCAAAAAGAAGGTCTTCTAGAAAAATACATGGAAACTATGTTTGAGTCTATTTGGGTGAAAGCAATGAATTTAAATGATCAAGAAATATTAACTCAAGTTGCAAATCAATCTGGAATTGATGCTAATGCATTTTCTGAGGGCATATCGAGTGATGAAATAAAAAATAAATTAAGAGAAAATACTGAATTTGCCATTGGAAAAGGTTCTTTTGGCGTTCCTACGTTCTATCTTGAAAATGAAATGTTTTGGGGCATAGATAGTATGAAGTTTTTAATTGAAGATATTCAAAAATAAGACTTACCATTTTAATCTTCTACTTCATTATAGTTTCGTGACCATATTGAAGCTATGCCAGGCAGAAACCGATTCAAATAAATTGCAATTTTTGAAATACTAAACATTGGAATGATATAAGTTTCCCTTTTATTTTTTTTAATTGCATTGATGATCATTTTAGCAGCATCATCAGCTGACATTCCCTTAGTAGCATGTCCTCTATCATTTTTTCCATATGTAGATCCATCTTCAGTCAAGGCCTTAATGCCTACTTCTGTATCCACTAAACCTGGGGCAACAGTATTCACTTTGATGTTATGTTCGTACATTTCTGCCCGCAGAACATTCATAAAGCCATGCATTGCATGCTTAGAAGAGGCGTAAACTCCTCTATTTTTTATTGCTAAAACACCTAATAAACTTGTGTTTGCAACTATTTGCCCAGACTTACGTTCAATCATTTTTGGCAATACGGATTGAGTTAGTTTTACCACTGACAAATAATTTAGATTCATAACTTTTTCAAATACTTCAAAATTTGTATTCTTTATAGATGACCACGCTGATACACCTGCGTTATTTATCAAAATGTCGATTTGATCAAACTGAGCATGAACTTTATTAGATAGTTCATCTATATTATCTATATTCTCAAGATCACAGGGGAATATATGCACATTGCTATTACCACACCTTTTTTTGACCCTTTCTAGTTCATCTTTTCGTCTGGCAGTAAGAATGAGGTTCGCATTTAGTTTTGAGAGATGAACAGCCAATGCCTCTCCTATTCCAGAAGAAGCTCCTGTGATCCATATCGTTTTATTATTAAAATAGCTCATTTAAAGTATAATTAAATCTCATGAATCTAAGACTAGCAAGAAATAAAGACTCAGAGCAGATTATTAAATTAATCAGAAAGTGTTTTAAGGACTATCAAAATTGTTTTCTTGATGTAGACAATGACTCGCCTGAACTAAAATATGTTTACTCTTATTTCCATGAACTAAAAGGGAAGTTTTGGGTTTTAGAAGATAAAAAAAAAATTATTGGATGCATGGGATATCTTCCGAGTAAAAAAAATGAAATTGAAATTCATAAGCTATACATAGACCAAAAATTTAGAAAAAAAGGATTGGCAAAACTTCTAATTAAAAAGGTTGAGAATATTGCTTTGAGAGAGAATAAATCTAAAGTTTTTTTGTGGACAGATACTAGGTTTAAGGAAGCTCACAAGATGTATTCAAAAATGAATTATAAAAAATCAAAAAAGACCAGAAGATTACATGATATTAGTGATACTATAGAATATAATTTTGTTAAAGACCTTAGGTAGCTTTTTCTATTCCAAGCCTTCTTTCTGCAAGATTAACAAAAATAACAATTATGAAATTTATAGCTAAATAAATTGAACCAGCTACAAGGAATATTTCAACCGGAGCATAAGTTTTAGATATAATTGTTCTTGCTATCCCAGTTATTTCCATCAGAGTAACAATAGAAATGAGAGAACTTGCCTTAACCATTAATATAAGTTCATTGCCGTATGCTGGAAGCGCCTGTCTTACTGTTATAGGTAATGTAATTAATACGAAAGTCTTTGCCTGCGATAATCCTAATGCCCCTGAAGCTTCAATATAACTCTTTGAAACAGATAATATGCCTCCACGAATAATTTCTGATGAATATGCTCCTGTACTTATGGTGAGAGTTATTATTCCACACCAGTATGGTTCTTTTAGTAATGGCCATAATATACTTTCTCTAATGAATTCGAATTGACTTAGACCATAATAAACAAAATATAGTTGCAACAGCAGAGGCGTGCCTCTTATGAGATAAACAAAATAGTAAGCGGGTAAAGACATCAATTTGCTCCCCGAAATTCTCATTAAAGCAACTGCTACGGCAAGAAAAATACCTAATATCGTAGAGATCGAGACTACCTGTAAAGTAAGAGGGATTCCTTCAACTATTTTAAAAAATGACTCATACATTAGATCAAGTCTCATAAAGCCTCCTTAGAAACATAGCCTTTTGAATATTTTTTTTCAGCACTATCGAAAAAAATATTTGAGAGACGAGTTATTAGTAAGTACAAAATAATCGCTGCAGTATAAAATATAAATGGTTCATGAGTAGAGCCTGCAGCAATACGTGACTGTCTCATAATTTCTACAAGACCTGTTACACTGATCAATGCTGTGTCTTTTAATGTAATTTGCCATACATTTCCTATACCTGGTAATGCAATACGCGCAACTTGAGGAAAGATAATTTTTCCATATAAACTATATCCACTTAGGCCTAGCGTTTTACCCACCTCAAACTGTCCTTTAGGCACTGAGTTGACTGCTCCCCTTATGACCTCTGTCGAATATGCGCCTGAGATTGCTCCAACAGCAATAGTACCAATTGTAAAAGCATTAAGTTCAATATAACCTATGTACCCAAATATCTTAGCTAGATACATAACAGCGCTACTACCTCCAAAAAAAAGTAAATAGATTACTAAAAGCTCAGGTATGCCTCTAATAATTGTTGTATAAACTTCTGCAATAGCTCTAAGAATAAAAAAATTAGATAACTTACATGCCGCAAATACTATACCAATTGTTATTCCCAGTAATAATGATGATGAACTGACAAGAATCGTCATTACGGCACCCATGAGCATTTCATCTCCCCATCCTGTTGGACCTAATGCAAAAACATCAAACATATATTTAGATAAAAAAAAACGGCTGCTTTAAGAAAACAGCCGTCTTTTTATATTATTGTTAACAAAATTATGGAGCCAAGTCTTTTCCAAACCATTGCATTGAAATTTTAGAAATAGTTCCATCGGCAGCTGCATCAGCAATAGCTTTATCAAACATTGCTTTCAAATCTGCATCACCTTGTCTGATTCCAGCTCCAACGCCTTCACCGAGTAAGCCTCCAAACACATTTGGACCAAAAGTTACTACATCTGATCCTCCAGCTGTTTCCATAAATGCCTCAGCGGTACCAACGTCGCATAGCATTGCATCAATTCTCCCAGCTGCAAGATCAAGATTCATCTCATCTTGAGTAGGATAAACCTTTAAATTTGAGTCCAGATATTTGTTTGCAAAATCCTCATGAATTGTTGCAACCGTGACACCAACATTCATGCCTTTCATAGCATTATTTAAGGCGCTAATAGTTCCAGCAGTTGCATCTCCATCGTCATCCAAATTTAAATTTTTTGCTGATGAGAATGTACTTAATGGCGAGCTATTTAAAGTAAAAAATCTTGCTGGCTCAGTCATGTAAGCTTTAGAAAAGCTTATTGTTTTTTTTCGCTCGTCCGTAACAGACATCCCTGCCATAATTACATCATACTTTCCATTCACTAATGCAGGGATAATTCCATCCCAGTCTTGCTGAACAAATTCACATTCAGCGTTCATACGAGCGCACAAGTCTCTTGCAAGATCTAACTCTGCTCCAACAAGGTTGCCATCCGAGTCAGTAAAGTTCCATGGTTCATAGGCACCTTCTGTACCTATTTTTATTGTAGACCAGTGGCCATCCGCAAATGCAACTGTTGATAGTGCTGACATCATTAGTCCAACTATTATTGATTTTAAATTTCTCACTTAAATACCTCCAAATTGTAATAAATAGATAGCTAGGTTCTTATAAAAAAATGAAATGGGCAAGAAAAATGTTAGTTTTTCAGTATTATTTCTGCAGTCTGTTCCAAAGATAAATTATTATTGCAACAGATATAATTCCTACAACGCCCTCACTACCAAGTCGATTAAATAATCCAATAAGGTTGTCAGTAATGCCTTTGCCTAAAAATGGTGATGAAGGGCCAAATAGAACTTCCAGTATTATTGCTATGGCTATCAGCAATAGCCCAAAGTCTATGATTTCTCTCAATATTTGCTTAATTCTGGATATCATTCATTACCTTAAATTCACTTCCCTGCTATTGCAAGGAAGTGAATATTTAATTACTCACGAAACAACCAGAGAATAACGCCAACTGCAATCAATCCGACTACACCTGCATTACCTAATTGGCTTACAAGAGAAACTATATTGCTAGCAATATTGCCCACAAATGGCAGACTACCTCCACTTAATAGGCCTACTACTATTCCCAGTGCCAATAATGAAAGCCCAAGGCTTGTAAGGGCTTTTATTGCGTTTTGTGCGTTTCTAATCATAACTCCCCCTTATGTTATGTTGTTAAATACTACATATAGTATTTATAACAACTTTAGCTTCAAAATATGGCTAAACAAGTTTCTTGTAATCTTTAAGATATTGATTTTAAACAGTTATTTAGTTGCAATAAAAAATTGTGATATTTTTATCACTCGATTTTAAGTATATTTTACAAAATTGATTCTAAGTAATCTGGCTTAACAAATCTTGGCATACTTGTTCAATGGTTAGCTTATTATTAGATACTCCAAATATTTTCATATCAGGCCTTACTATAATATCTCCTGATGCCAAAACCTCTGATAGATTTGGGTCTAAGTGAATTTCTTGAATATTGCTCATAAATTTACAATTTAATTCTTCTAGTCTTCTTACAGTATCATCTTCTAAGTGATCAAAAACATTATCTTTCGAAATAATAGCAAAATTAAACCCTAAATTTTTATCTGCATCTATAAGGTTATTGTTTTTATTTCTTAAATTCTTTGCTAAGCGTTGACCTGAATAAATATCGTGAGCTAGCGAATTGTAAATACCTGGCTCATTAATTTCATCACTTAATTTATTAATCTTACCAAATGCTTGTTCTCTTGCTTCAGGCGCTATGGCTTCCTCAAGAGGTGTATTATTTTGTAGGGCGACAGAGATTGAGTCAATCAATTGTCCTAATACAATTGAGGACTTTATAGTTTGTTTAATTTTTGGGTTACGCTCTACATTATAAGAATAAAGAATTCCATTATTAGCTTTATATTTTTTTATTAAACTAATTTTCCAAATTAGATTAGCTGCATCTCTTATTCCACTATTCAAGCTTTGAGCCGCATAGGGTGGAATCTGATACGCAGCCTTGCCAATTAGAAAAATATTTTCAACCTGAAAATTATTTGCACACCTTCCTTTAAATTCGAAGGTTGATAAATATTCGATGTTGTATTGATTTGGAGTAAGCCAATTAGAAATTAGATCATGAGCTTTGCTAATTGACGCCATTTCCTCTTTTTTTTCTCCTGTTAATAATTGAAATTGAAATCGATATCGTGATCCAGAAAGTGCGACATATGATGTTGGTCTTATTGGGTCACAAATCTGTCTGAAAACATTTTCAAGATTACCCTCACTTTTAAGAAAAATATCCACTATTAACCACTCTCTTGAGTAACCCAGATCATCGTAATTGATATTTAATTTGTTATTTATTAGCTCATTAATTTCATCTGTATAAATTAAATATGATGCTTCAACTTTAATCGTCCTGTTATCATTTTTGAGAAAATAAGAATTTGTGTTGCTTTCAAAGTGAGAGATATAAAAATTTTCAACGATATCTATGTATGGATCATCATTGCAACTTAGCAGTATTTTTTTTTCAAGATCCCCTGGGGTGAATGTTATTAAAGAGGGAAAACTATTCTTGGCTTTTATGACTGGACTTCGTTGTACAATTTTTGAATTAATAGTTACTAAATCAGTGAATGAAGGCGTATTGATTAGATCATTAATCTTAGAATAAACTCCAATACTGTCCAATAATCTTGCTGTCTCATCATCAAAGGAGGCTTCATTTAATGCATTTTCATTAATAAAGTTCTGTGAAAGTAATAATGTTTTTAAATTATATTTTCCACATAGTAGCGCACATATCTGACTTAATAGTCCTGAGCCAACAATAACTACATCATAACTCTCATTATTATCTAGCAAGTTCAACTCCTTGTTTAATGAAAATTGCTTGACTCTTACTTTCAATTTAGCTTGAATTCAAGGCAATATTTTTCAATTTAAATAATAAAATCTATGGTTAAAATTGTAAATTCCTGGAATGAATGGGACCCTCTAAAGCATATAATAGTTGGAAAAGCAGATAACTGTTGCATACCACCATCAGAACCAGCAACTGATCCAAAAATACCTGAAGACAGTGATATGAAAGGCATGCATGGACCTCGCAGTGAAGAGTCTATTTATAAAGCTAATCTTCAACTGGATAATTTTTCAAATATTTTAGAGACTAGAGGAGTAAAAGTTGATCGACCCACGCCACTTGAATTTAATCAAAAAATTTCCACTCCTGACTGGGAGAATGGATCAATGTTTGGCTGCATGCCGCCTCGAGACGTTATTCTTACTCTCGGAAATGAAATGCTTGAAGCTACAATGTCCTATAGGTCGAGGTGGTTTGAATATCTTTGTTACAGGCCATTGCTAGAGAAATATTACGATGAAGATCCTGACATGAGAATGGAAACTGCACCCAAACCAAGATTAACAGATAGTAGTTATCGAGAAAATTATTTAAATGATGAAATATCAATAGATGAAAGATTAGATATGGTTGCAAAAAGAGAATTTATAACGACCGAAAAAGAAATTTTATTTGATGCTGCAGATATTTTAAGGATGGGAAAAGATTTATTTGTACAACATGGTTTTACAACTAATTTAAAAGGAAGTAATTGGCTTCAGAGACACTTCAAAGAGCATAGAGTTCATACCTTGAATTTTCCAGGTGATCCCTATCCTATTCATATAGATGCAACATTCACTCCTTTAAAACCAGGCCTCATAATTAATAACCCAACAAGGCGGTTGCCTGACGAGCAGCGAAAAATATTTGAGCGTAATGATTGGCAAATTATCGATGCGGCTCAGCCTGCACATAATGAACCGCCACCTTTGTGCTATTCAAGTATTTGGTTAAGTATGAATGTTTTGGTTATAGATCCAAAAACTGTGTGCGTAGAAGAAAGTGAGGTCTATCAATGCGAACAAATTAGTAAATTAGGTTTTGAAGTTATTCCTGTTCCTTTTAGAGACGCTTATCCGTTTGGAGGCGCGCTTCACTGTGCAACTACAGATGTATATCGTGAAGGTCAAAAAGAAGATTACTTCCCCAAACAATAAATTTTATATAAAACTACTCTTTGTTAAAGTTGTATTATGATTAACGTAGCAATTTGTAAGCAACCCAAATCCAAACATCACAGCTAACATGGAGCTTCCTCCATATGATATGAATGGCAAAGGCACACCAACTACAGGCAGAATTCCTGTAACCATTCCAATATTTACAAAAACATAGATAAAGAATACAGAGCAAACTCCTAAAGATAAAAATTTACTAAATAAACTTTTTGAGATTAGTGCCATTCTGATAGAAATACCAATTAATGCCATATATAATAAAATTAAAACGATAGAACCAATAAATCCAAACTCTTCTCCAAACATTGTGAAAATAAAGTCCGTTTGCATCTCAGGAAGAAAATTAAGATGGCTTTGGGTGCCTTCCATATATCCTTTGCCAAAAATGCCTCCTGAACCTAAAGCAATCTTAGATTGAGTTATATGATAGCCATTTCCAAGTGGATCTCTCTCTGGATTAAAAAAAGTGAAAACTCTCTCTTTTTGATATTCCTTTAAATACTGCCATAAGATTGGTAGAGATAGAATAAACCCTAAAATCCCAGATATAAAGTATTTATAATTAAGACCTGAGATCCATATAACACTTACACCTCCCAGAAAGATCACTAGAGCAGTTCCCAAATCGGGCTGAATTACAACAAATACGACTGGTATAATTACTATAAAAACAGGAATGATTAATTTAGAGATAAAATTGTCGTGATAATCTTCCATAGAATGAAAATATTTAGCAAGAGCTAAAATTAAAGTATATTTTACAAATTCTGACGGCTGTAAACTAAATCCTGCCAAACTTATCCATCTTTTAGCACCATTAATTTCATCACCAATTAGTGGTAGAACCATTAGGGAGAGAATACTGGCAATAAAAATTAAGTACGCAAATCTGAAAATTATTTTTAAATCTAGCAAGACTACAATAAAAAAAATAATTAGGCCTAACACGAATCTTTGCAAATGCCTTATAGGCCATTCGCTAAAATTACCGTCAGAAATGCTGTATAGCGCAAGAATTCCTATTAAAAATATAGTACATATAAGAAAAAGTAAAAAATAATTTATGGATCTAATTTTATCAGAGATGGTTGCTTCAGCTTTACCGTCACTAAACATTTGAAATACTCTTACTTTTTAAATTTAATTTATTATCAAATAAATATTTGAATATTTTCGAAGCAATCGGTGCAGCGGCTCCAGAGCCACTTCCTCCGTGTTCTATTATTACTGACACTACATATTCAGGATTATTTATTGGTCCATATCCTATAAACAAACCATGATCACGTTTATCCCACGGTAACTCATCATTCTTTTTTAAGCCCTCTTCTCTTTCTTGCGAACTAATAACTCTAACTTGAGAAGTACCAGTTTTACCAGCCATCTTGAGATTGCCTGAAATACGTGATCCATATGATGTTCCCCCTTGTGTATTGGTTGCATCCTCTAAGCCCTTCTTGATTATAGCCAAATGTTTAGAATTTAATAATATTTTCTGCTTTTTTTGAGTGTCTTTCTTTTTATTCAAGACAATTGTTGGATTTATTTTCTCTCCACCATTAATTAATTGACCTAAAGCAAGACTTAATTGTGCAGAGGTTGTAAGAAAATACCCCTGTCCAATACCTGCAGAAAGAGTTTCTCCAACCATCCAAGGCGTACCAATCGACTCTAACTTCCAATTCTTTGAAGGAACAATTCCCTTTTTTTCCTCATTAAAGGAGTCAAAAACATTTTGCCCAAACCCGAACCTTTTGCATACCTCAGCAATTTTATTTATGCCAATTTCTCTTGATATTTGATAAAAATATACATCACATGAAACTTTAAGCGCTTCATTCATGTTGACCTTGCCGTGACCCTCTTCTTTCCAACAGTGAAAAGTTTTAATTCCTGAATCAAGACTTGTATCTTTAATTTCATGTTTTCCATTACAATAAACCTCTCTTTTTTCACTGACTCCATTTTCCAATGCCGCTAGTGCAACAAAAGGCTTAATTGTTGAACCAGGAGGATATTGAC
>CACHYW010000014.1 GCA_902584215.1 uncultured Pelagibacteraceae bacterium | reverse complement strand
GAGCTAAAAAGTAATGTTTCACGTGAAACAATCAAAAAACTTGATGTTTACAGAAAGCTTATATTGGCTGAAAAACAAAGTCTTATATCAAAAAAAGACAAGAATCTTATTTGGATTAGGCATTTTTATGACTCATTGCGCATAAGTGATTTGATTCGTGAAAATAAACAAAACATAATTGATATTGGCAGCGGATCAGGTCTTCCTGGAATTCCCTTATCATTATTTTATAATGGCGAAAATTCAATATTTTTATGCGAAAATCGAAGGAAGAGAGCTGAATTTTTAGAGCGATGTATTGATGAACTAGAACTAAAAAATACCTATGTGATTCCTCACAAAGTTGAGAAAGCAACAAATCAAAAATTTGATGTTGTTTTAGCTAGAGCAGTTGGACGATTAAATGATCTATTATCAATAAGTTATAATATATCGAAAAAAAGTACTACATTCCTTTTTCATAAAGGTATACATATAGATGATGAGATTGCTGAAGCCACTAAATGTTGGATTTTTGATCATAAATTACATGAAAACAGTGTTGAAAAGGGATCTTATATTTTGGAACTAAATAATGTAATAAAATCAGTTACTTAGTATGAAAAGGAAAATAATTGCTATTTCTAATCAAAAAGGAGGGGTCGGAAAGACGACCACAGCTATAAACTTATCCACAGCCCTCGCGGCGACAGGCCAAAAGGTATTAATTATTGATCTAGATCCTCAGGGCAATGCAAGCACTGGCTTAGGGGTAGATTATAGCGAGAGGCAAAATTCTATTTACGAAGTATTAGCGGGACAAGCAAACATTTCAGACTCCATTCGAAAAACTGAAATAGATAATCTTTTTTTAATTCCTTCAACAGTTGATTTATCTGGAATTGAACCTGAACTCGCTGATGTTAATGATCGAGCTTTCACATTAAAAAATATTTTTAATGCTAATGAAAAATTAAATGAGTTTGATTTTATTTTTATTGATTGTCCACCAGCGTTAAGTTTGTTGACGGTGATGGCAATGACAACAGCCAATGCAATTATCGTTCCATTGCAATGTGAATTCTTTGCACTCGAAGGCCTCAGTCAATTAATCAAAACAATTGAACGTGTAAGACAGAATCTAAATCCTGGTTTATCTATTGATGGCATTGTGTTAACGATGTACGACAGCAGAAACAAATTATCTTCGCAAGTTGCAACAGATGTCAGAAATCATTTAAGGGAACAAGTTTATGAAACCATTATACCTAGAAATGTAAGAGTTTCAGAAGCTCCATCATTCGGCATGCCTGCCTTAATCTATGACCAAAGAGCATCAGGTAGTCAGGCTTATTTAAGTCTTGCAAACGAAGTCATTAAACAAAACAAAGAACAGGAAGCAGCGTAGTGGTTACAAACACAACAAAAAAAGGTTTAGGTCGCGGTCTTTCATCTTTAATGGGAGATACAGAAACTGTACAAACAAAAAATACTAATATTGGTCAAGAAACTAAAATACCAATTGCAAACTTAAAACCGAGTCCTTCTCAACCAAGAAGATTATTTAATAAAAATAGTATCAATGAATTGGCTGACTCTATTAAAGCAAAAGGCTTAGTTCAACCACTAGTGGTAAGGCCGTCACCGTCTGATGCCAATAGTTATGAAATTATTGCAGGTGAAAGAAGATGGCGTGCAGCACAAATTGCACAACTGCATGAGGTATCTGCGGTTATAAGAAACTTTAATGATACTGAAGCACTTGAAATTGCGATTATTGAAAATGTTCAACGATCCGATCTTTCACCAATTGAAGAGGCTGCTGGTTACAAAAGATTGATTGAAAATCATGGTCATACCCAAGATGATTTGTCAGGAATTGTAGGAAAAAGCAGGAGTCACATAGCAAATATTATTCGATTATTATCTTTGCCACAATCCATCCAAGACATGATTACTGAAGGAAAAATATCATCTGGCCACGCGCGCGCAATCATGAACAGTGCATTTCCAGAGCAATTAGCAGAAAAAATTATTAATGAAAATTTAAGCGTAAGGGATGCAGAAAATTTAGCAAAAGATAAAAGAGGTATTATAAAAAAATTAAAACTCAAAGATCCCGACACGATCGATCTTGAAAACAAAATTTCAGAAAAACTTGGCTTGACCATCAACATTAACCATAAAGGTAATAAAGGTGGCAGTATAAAAATTGATTACAAAACGCTTGATCAATTAGAGATGATTACTCAAAAGCTTAAAAACTAATTTTGAAAGTGCTGTTTGCCTTCGTGACAAATCGTTAGTATTGAGTGCTTACAAAGAACGCTGGATAATTGGCTATTAGTTTTACAATCAATTTCTGTATCAAGAAGCCTTGATAGATTTGTCTCAATTTTATTTAAAGGCCAACGAACACAGTGCTGCTGAAAATTGTCTTTATCTTTCCAAAACAAGGGAGGTCTTAAAAATTTTATTGCGTTATCAAAATTACTCCCTTTTTTCATTTCTACTTTTACTTTCTGTACTCTTTTAAGGTAATTGATGAGACTGCGTAGGATAGAAATTGGATTATTTCCCTCAGATAAGAGTTTACTGATAATATTTGAACTTTTAGCTGTTTTTCCATACATTACTGACTCATTCATTCTTTGAAGATTATTTGAGCTTGTATCATTGAGTAAATTTTTTATTTCTTCAAGATTTGGAGTAGTATCAGTATTAGTGTAAAATAAGCTGATCTTTTGGAGTTCATTAAAGCTGATCATTCGATCAGTGCTCAACGTTTGCATGAGATAATTTTTAATATCCCGGTCAAATGCAAAATTATTTTCTTTCACAAAATTGTCAATTAACTTCATCATTGATTTAGCATCATCCTCATAACACGCCAATGCATAACATAGCGCGTTACTCTCAAACAATTTCCTAAGTTTTGAAGATTTCTTGAGATTATCAGCTTTGACGATCAGCATCGTTTGAGCTGGGGCTGAATTGATGACACTCTCAAGCTCTGATATATTTTTATCTTTGAGTGACTCTAATATAATGAGTTTATAACTATTAAACATTGAAATGGAATTTGCCGAGGTTTCTAGGGTATCAGGATTTAGATCTAGACTTTTTCCTGTTATTGAAATTTCTTCAAAATCAACATCACTTAAATAGTCACTTTTAATTTTGCTGATGTGTTCCCTTATTAACCCCTCATTTGGCCCGTAAACCAAAAAAGGTAAAAAACCTTTATTTTCATTTACAATTTTCTTAATGTGAAAATCTTTAATTATCATTTGTAACTGAGACTTCACTTTGAATTTTAGAAATCATCATCTGAATAGCACTGTTTATTGCTGTCCGAGTCATTCTTTTCTTTTTATTATCACTTTCAATTTCAGATACTTCAACTGTATATTGAGCAAATCCTCTGACCATGCCATCAGTTAAGAGTGCATCTTTATTTTGATCAATTACTTTAAAATTAACTATAATTTCAATTCTGTATTTTGCAACTGAACCATCAGTATTAGTGATTAGAGGATCTAAATTTTCGATTGTACTTATTTTTATAACATAATCTTTATTTAATCCGGGAGTTGAAGGGAAAGATTTTTTTATTTCTTCTTTAATTTCTCTAGAGGCACTACCTTCATTTACTAATATTACGGAATAATTTTTGAAATCAACATTACTCTCAGAAAGCTTATACATTGGTTTAAAACCACAACTAGACATGTAGAAAAGCAAGAATATAATTGATATGATTTTTGAAATTTTATTTATCATTTTAAACTTAACATTAAATCCTGAAGGTATTTTTCGTACTTTTTCCATGCGCCTATAGAATTTTTATTAATAGGTTTTCGCACTTGCTCAATGCTTGCAGTTCTCACCTGTCTTTTATTCAAATGGAAGTTCAAGCAATTATCTTCCCAATTAAGATCACAAAAATCAACTAGTTTTCTAGATAACTCTTCCTGATTATTTACTAATTCTTCATTATCAAGCTCAAATATATCCTCATTATATTTTTCTATCCAATAATTCATCAATCGTTGATGCAGTTTATAATATTTGCCAAGCATTTCTTGATCGTATGAATATTGGTGAGAGAGTTCTATAAATTTGTGTGAATAAAGAGAAAAGCAATTATCCATAGGATCTCTTTTACAAAAAATTATCTTTGATTCTGGCAAAATTAATTTAATGAATCCAATTAGAATAAAATTATGTGGCATTTTATCAGACACATAAGTCACATTACCTTTGTTATGTGAATTAAGTAAAGAAAGATATTTTTCTCTTGCATTTAATAGTTTTTTTGAATTTGTGATTGTTTGTTCAAATTCATCAATTTCTTTTTGACTTGGATTAATTATTTTTCCAATCCCTGAGGATTCGGCTAAGTAGCTTAATTCTCCTGCACCATGAACTTCTGAATGCGATGATAAGATTTGTTCACATAATGTTGTGCCTGATCTTGGCATCCCACATATAAAAATTGGTCGGCCAATTTTCACGAAATTTTTTATTTTCAATTTTGGAACAACATTAAATAAGTTTATTATTTTAAGAAAATACTTTTCTTCATCTTCAAAGTGAAATTTTTTTAAACTGTACTGCAGCTTATTTCCATTCACCAAGTATCTTATTGCTTTTTCTGGATCATTCTGATTTTTAAAATAGTTGAAAAGTGCATGACAAATTAAAACTCTATCATCTTTTGTACTATTATCATCATCGATTTGGCTATTATAATATTCAATATGTTTATTTTTTAATTTATTTTTTTTACTCATTACATACGGTATAAAAAAAGATAAGCTTTTATAATCTTTATTAAATTCGTGATTTACTATTTCATCCGATTTTTTAAAATCACCTAGCTCTCTATAAGCCGCTGCTAAGTTTACTTTGAAGTCACTATTTTCAGGATAATCAAAATTTAATTTTTTCAATATTTCAACAGCGTCTTCTAAATGATTATTAATTATAAGAGCTTTAGCATGTTGATTTATAGCTATTGGATTTTCATCCTGTAAACTGACTGCCTTTTCTGCGTATTCAAGTGCCTGTCGTGGCCTATTTAGCTTATGATAAAGACCTGCAAGATTATTTATTGAGGGTACATAGCTATTTGCTAACTCAAACGATTTTGTGAAACATTTTAATGCCAATTCATAGTTCTTGTTAATGGTATGAATGGTTCCCAAGTTATTCAAAACTTCGAATCCGTTGGGCCTAATCTTTAATGCTTTTGTAAAAAATTTAAAAGCCTCTTCAAACTTTCCTAGGTCTTGATAAAGAATTCCCAAATGTCGTAAGACATCATAATTATTTGGATTATTATTGAATAGATCCTTATAGATTTTTTCTGCAGATAAATATTTTTTTTGAGTATGTAATTTAATTGCTTCAATTAATAATTTTTGAACTTGAAGGTTAGAAGATGAATTTTTTTTTTGCTTTCTTCGTTCGTGGCGATTCATTACTTTAGTACAATATTTAGAATTTTATTAGGTATATAAATAGATTTTATTATATTTTTACCCGATAGAGCATCATTAATATTTTTAATATCTTTAATTTTCTTCATAACTTCTTTTTCTTGGGTATTTTTATCAACTATTAACTCACCTCTACGTTTCCCATTAATTTGAATTACTACCGTTACGCTGCTTGTCTCTAAAAACTTTTCAACAACTTTTGGCCAAGGTACCACAGATAATGAGTTGTGATTATTTGTTAAAGACCAGCATTCCTCAGCTAAATGTGGAATCATTGGCTCAATAGCCCGGATTAATATTTTTATTGAGTTACCAAGCGCTAGTTCATCATTTTTATCTAAAGGCTTAAATTTTGAAATAGCGTTCACCATCTCATAGACTTTCGCAATCGCAACGTTCATTTGAAATTTTTCAATACTTCTAGTGATTTCATCAAGGTTTTGGTGAATGCATCTATTTAATTGAAAAGCGTTTTCAGACCAATCAGCATCCTCATAGTAAGTATCTGAATTTATATAATTTTTATTTTTTTCTACTATCATCCATATTTTTTGACAAATTTTCCATGCCCCATTAATCCCAGACTCTGACCAATTTATATCTTTTTCTGGCGGACTATCAGATAACATAAACCATCTTGCTGGATCAGCTCCATAAGTATTAATGATTGACTCAGGGTCGACTATATTTTTTTTGGATTTTGACATTGACTCAATCAATCCCTTTTGAACATTTTCACCAGTTGAAATTTGTATTAACTTATCTTTAATACTATTTACGTCCTCCGGGTACACCCATTCCCCAGAGGTGTTTTTGAATGTAGTATGGCATACCATTCCTTGTGTAAATAGGCTTTCAAATGGCTCATCAACCTCTTTGATATCTAAAGCCTTAGTAAAAAATCTCGAATAAAGTAAATGTAAAATTGCATGTTCAACGCCCCCAACATATTGATCAACCGGCATCCAATATTTAATTTCATTAGAATTAAAAGGTTCTAAATTATTTGTAGGAGAACAAAATCTCAAAAAATACCAAGCTGAATCTACGAATGTATCAAGTGTATCTGTTTCTCTTATGGCGCTCATGCCTGTCTCTGGGCATTTCGTATATTTCCATGTAGGATGATTATCAAGTGGGTTACCTGGAATGTTGAAATCAATTTCCTCTGGTAATTTTAAAGGTAACTGATCCTCCGGCACTTCGATTACTGCTCCATCTTCTCTATACATGATTGGAATTGGACATCCCCAGTATCTCTGTCTAGAAATACCCCAATCTCTTAATCTATAGTTTATTTTCTTATTACCTTGTTTATGATCTTCCAATTTTTTTATGACTTCATTTTTTGCTTCATCAATTGACATGCCATTTAGAAATTTAGAATTAATTAAGTTTCCATTACCCACTAATGCATTTTTATTATCAAATAAAGTACCGTCACTTTGTTTGATGACTTGTATAACTTCTAAATCGTATTTATTTGCAAAATCTAAATCTCTTTGATCATGTGCAGGGCAACCATAAATAGCTCCAGATCCATAGTCCATCAGGATAAAGTTAGCTATGTAAACCGGTAAAAGCTTATTTTCCAAGAATGGATGTTTGATGTAAAGGTCTGTTTTTATTCCAATTTTTTCGTTTTTTGCTATAGTTTCTTCGTTAACTTTTTGAGATCTCATCTCTTTTATATCATCGCTAATTTTATCATCTGTTTCCATCAAAGCTTCAGCAACTGGGTGATATGGAGATAAAGCGCAGAATGTTGCGCCGAATATTGTATCGGGACGAGTAGTAAAAATTCTAATTTTTGATTTATCAAATGATTTATTTTTGCTGATTATCTCAAAATCTATTTCACATCCAACAGATTTACCGATCCAGTTTTTTTGCATTGTGCGAACTTTATCCGGCCACTTGTTCATCGTTTCCAAGCTTTCTAAAAGATTTTCCGCAAACTTTGTAATTTTGAAAAACCATTGAGATAATTTTTTTTGTTCTACTTCAGCTCCAGATCTCCAACCTCTTCCCTCTATAACTTGTTCATTAGCTAATACTGTACCTTCTGCAGGATCCCAATTAACCAAAGACTCCTTTTTATAAATTAATTCATTTCTAAAAAACCTAAGAAATAATTTTTGTTGTTGCTTATAATATAACTCATCGCACGTTGCTACTTCTCTAGACCAGTCGATTGAGAGCCCCATCTTTTTTAATTGGTCTTTCATAGTTTCTATATTTTGATAAGTCCATTTTTTTGGAGAAATATTATTTTCAATTGCAGCATTTTCAGCAGGCAGTCCAAATGCATCCCAACCCATTGGATGCATCACGTTATAACCCTGTGCTCTTTTATAACGCGCAATTACATCACCAAGCGTATAATTTCTAACATGACCCATGTGTATCCTGCCTGAGGGATATGGAAACATTTCAAGAATATAATATTTCTTTTTTTTAGGATCTATTTTGCTATTGAAAGAATTATTATCCTTCCAATATGACTGCCACTTTGGTTCTATGACACGGTGATTGTACTTTTCAGACATTAAATTATTTTAATTTTACAGCTGTGAAGCAACATCTAAAGCTATGGCTTCTTGAAGAATACTTTTTTTAATTTTGACTGCTTGATCTACATTTTGACCTTTATCAACCCATTTCGATCCATCATAAGATTGTTTAAAAAGTGTAACTGTAATATTTTCGCTTACCAATTCTTGGCCCGAAATTCTTACGTTAATTTTTATTCTATCATTGCTGTCGCCAATTCCATACCAGTCAGTTACAATTACTCCTGCGTTCTTATCAACAGAAAGTAAAGGCATAAAACTAAGCTTATCTAATGATACATTAAACATTAAACTACTCGCATTATAGTTTACAGAGGAAGACCCTGATCCGGTGATACCACTCAATAGTTTTTCTAGCGTAAATCCTCCATCCTCTTCTAGAATTGTGCTACCTGATGGCAGATTAATATCTTTATTTTCAACCTTTTCAGTCATTACATCCTGACGATTTTTATTTAATTCACCGCCATCTAGCTGAGCACAAGAGATCAGAAAAAACAAAAAGAATAGAGTAAAAGCGGTTTTCATAGCAAATCTAAGAAGAATTTTAAAAATACATCTAATCAAATACCTTTTTTTTCTTTATTTTTCAACATTTTTTAAATATGTGATATATTTGCAACATTAATTAAATAAAATGTTACATTTCTGCATTTTTTATTAATTAAGGCTGTAATTTTTGATACAAATTGAGGGTTAAATTTAACAACGATCAATTATCATATGAAAGGAAATTATTATGAATAGATCAAAACTAATGGCAACAACAGCGTTGGCATCAGTTATGGCTGCAAGTGCAGCTAATGCTGAAATGTCAATCAGCGGTTTGTATGCTGGTACAATCACTGACGCAGGTGGTGGTGGAATGGCTTCTGGCTTTTCTTCAAACTCAATCTACGTTTCTTATAGTGATTCAATGGATAACGGTATGGGCGTATCTGTAGCAATGTCTTTGACAGCTGCTGGTTTGCTAACAGACGTTAACTTCGATACAGGCATGGGTGTAATTGGACTAGGTAATGGCCAGGATTCATCTGCTGATAAACTTGATGGTTCTCCAGCTTGTTTCTCACTAAATGTTTGTGGTGCTGCTGAAGTAGCCGGTGGTTACGATGATGGTGATGCACTATCTGGTGACTCAATGATGTACACTAACTCAATCGCTGGGTGGACTGTAAAAGTATCTAGAGGTGAAGGTGTTAAATCAGCTGCTGCAACTGCAGGTGTAATGATTGATGACGATGATGCTTCTGCTGGTCTAATTGCAATACCTGCAAGTTATGACGCTCCAACTGGATATACAAGATTGTCTGGTACGGCTTCATCTGAAGGTCATGATCCAGTAATGTCATACGCAGTCAAAGGATCAATGATGGGTGCAACAATTGCAGCTGGTTTGTCTACGATTGATTACAAAGGAACAACTGCTGATAAAGATCCTAGCTTTGTAACAGTGGGATATTCACTAGCTGGTATGAGCCTAGGTTATGCTAATTATGATGGTGACAACGGAGTTGAAGAAACTCAATTTGGTGTTGGTACATCAATGGCTGGCATGGATGTAGGTGTTCAATTTGTAAGTCAAGACAATACTGCTGATACAGATATGACTAGAGTTTCTGTATCAAAAGGTATGGGTGCGGCTTCTTTTGGACTAGACTACACTGAAACTGATCTAGCTGGTGGTGACACTGGTGACTCAACTGCATGGAACTTCATGTACGTAGTTGGTTTCTAATCCACTGAAGTTTTTAACTTCTAAAAAAAGCACCTTGCATTAATTTGTAAGGTGCTTTTTTATTACTAAAAATGACTACTTACCTAAAATTTATTTCAAATTTCAACGCTGCCGCCCTAGCAGCTGGAAGAGATCTCTCAGAAATTAATCTCATTGCTGTAAGCAAAAAAAAACCTCCAGATGAAATTAGGGAAGTTATCGAATTGAACCACAAATCATTTGGCGAAAACCAAATTCAGGAAATTGAGAAAAAATGGATTGATTTAAAAAAAAGTTCTAAAGAAATAAAACTACATTTTATAGGTAATATTCAAAGCAGGAAGGTCAGTTCTATTCATAATAATTGCGATGTCATCCATTCGCTGGATAGAATGAAAATTGTTAATTTATTTAATCAGATGGAGCTAAAAACAGGTATTTTTAAAGAGTATTTTATTCAAATAAATACTGGTGAAGAACCACAAAAATCAGGAGTGAAATTCTCAGAGGCAGACAAATTTATTTCAGATTGTCTTTTGAATTATGATCTAAACATTAATGGTTTGATGTGTTTGCCTCCCTTAGAAGAACCTCCCAGAGATCACTTTTTAAGACTCAGAGATCTCGGTAAAAAATTTAATTTACCAAATCTTAGCATGGGTATGTCTGGTGATTATGAAATTGCACTCGAATGCGGCGCAACACATATCCGTATAGGGACACAAATATTTGGAAAACGAGATTAAAGTTCAATAGAAATTGATGAAAAGCTATTTATTCTTTTAGAAACTTTTATAAGTAGTTCACGATCAATTGATATACAACCCTCTGTACTTTCAAAATTATATTTAGCGGCGTGAAGGAATATAGCACTCCCCTTACCTTTGATAACTGGAGAAGTATTATAGTCTATAACGCAAATTATATCATACAGCCAATCCTCTCGATATAAAGCTTCAGCACTTGCTTCAAATGGGAATTTTATGTGCTGGTTATAAAATTCACTCTTAGGATCATCACACCACCCGTCATCCGGTTTAATTGTACTAGAGTCTAATAAAAATTTTACTTCTTTAAGACGATCTAACCTATAGAAAATATGACTAAATTTATACTTACCTGTAGGAGTACATAAATCACCTTCATTTTTTTTATTAGTGATTCCATTTTTACCTATAGCACAACTGTACTTAGCTCCATCTATGTAGATATGATTATCTTTTACTAAAAAATTCATTTTTATGTATTATAGTTGCTTGTTTATATGGTTAAAAGAATTATTCCAGTATTTGTAAAAGATGTATTATTACAAAATCTTTTTAAAGAGATAGTCGATCATGATTTATCACAATTATTTAAACTAATCTTGGTTGATTTTGAAAACTTAAAGGCTGATAGCTATAGTATAATAATTATTGATCAAAAAGCAGTTGACGTAATAAAAATTCAGAAAAAGAACTACGACTTAATTGTTGTTATTAACAATGAAAACCCTCCTAATTTAGAAACTGGTGAATATTCAGATCTAATAAATATTTCTACACCATTTAAAATTAATGAAGTTCTTAAAAGAATTGAAAATTATTTAAATCAAATAAATACACATACAAAACAATTAATTTCCTTTAAGCTTTTTACATTTGATCCTTCTTCTAGAATTTTATCTAATAAAGAGTTAAATCTGAGATTTACAGAGAAAGAAAGCCAAATTTTTATGTGCCTTTTAGAACATAACAAAACCAATATTTTAAAAAAAGATTTGTTAGAAAAAGTATGGAAATACAATAATAAAATAGATACTCATACCTTGGAAACTCACATCTATTCTTTGAGAAAAAAATTAAGTGAAAAATTGAAATTGAGTAATTTAATTAGTTTTGAGGAAAAAAAGGGTTACAAGCTTAACAAGTCTCTTTTATAGAATTTATACATTTAATAATAGATGTTCTCGCTCCCATGCGCTTATAACATTTTGATATGCATCATGTTCAGTTTGCTTTATTTCAGTATATAAAGTAACAAATTCTTTTCCAAGAGTTTCGGACAATTCATTGCTCACTTTAAGTCTCTTAAGTGCATCGGGAAGATATTTGGGTATGTTATGTCTTCTCTCAAAAGCATCTCCTGCGATAGGTTTCTCAGGTTCAATTTTCTCTTTAAGTCCTAGTAAGCCACATGCTAACGAGGCTGCAATCGCAAGGTAAGGATTCGTGTCAGCTCCTGGAATCCTATTCTCAACTCGACGTGATTTATTTTGGGATGTTGGAACCCTAAAGGCAACAGTTCTATTTTCAATTCCCCAGTGAGTATTGATCGGGGCTGAAGCATCAATTACAAATCTTCGATAAGAATTTACGTATGGAGCAAATAATAACATTGCATCAGGTAAGTATGTCTGCAATCCACCTATAAAATAAAAGAATTGTTTTGAATTATTGCCATCTTTATCAGAAAATAAATTATCACCAGAATCAGCTGAAACTAAATTTTGATGAATATGCATTGAGCTCCCTGGCTGACCTTGATATGGCTTAGCCATGAACGTTGCATGTATATTGTGCTTTAAAGCAACTTGTCTCACAGCTCTTTTAAACATAAAAGCTTGGTCAGCTAACGCTAAAGGATCACCGTGATTTAAATTTATTTCAATTTGAGATGGACCCGATTCATGAACTAATGTGTCAACCCCGATATTCATCAATTCACAATAATCATAAATATCATCAGTTAATTCATCAAATTCATTGACTGCGTCAATTCCAAATACTCTGCTTCCCGTCTCCCTTCTCCCAGATTTTCCAATTGGTGTTTTTAATGGTAAATCAGGATCTAAATTCTGCTCACACAGATAGAACTCTAACTCAGGAGCAACAACAGCTTGAACATTTATCTCGTTTAATTGTTCAATAATATTTTTTAATACTTGACGTGGCGCCAATTTGGATGGTTCACTTGATCCATAATTCAGGTCGCATATAATTTGTGCTGTAGGTTCCTTATTCCAGGGTATTTTCCTAATTGTAGAAAGATCGGGCGCCATAAAAAGATCTTCTTCTACGTAGTCTATTACCTCGCTTTCATATACCCATTTACCTGAAACTGTTTGTCCAAAAACAGAATCAGCTAGTTTTAAACTTTGTTCTTCAAATGATTTAACGAAACGCTCTACAGGCAAAATCTTACCTTTAGAAGATCCAGCCATATCTGGAAAAATACATTCAACCTCTGATATTTTGTTTGACCCAAGCCATTGCTTGAGCTCACTAAGGGAACTAACCGTCATAAATTAAATAATGAAAACTTTTATCTTAAACCTGCCTGTAGTTAGTTATTTATATCTAACTACGAATAAATTTTGACTTATAAATATATTCTTTTTTACCTTTGTAAACTCTAAAACAGTTTTATTATCCAATTCGTCAGAAATCTCCCACTTTTCTAGCTCCATTGTATCTTTATTGAAAGTGAGAATCACCTTGCTTAAAGTACTATCATTCTTATCACCTGCTTGAATTTCATAGCTAAATTCGTTTTCAATTGCATAATCAATAGTAAATTCCTTTTCAATATCTAAGTTATCAGAAAGAAGTTTTTTAAGGGCGTTGCCTCTTATTGCATAGCTGTCAATTTGAAAACCTTCTTTATCAACTACACGTAGTAGGGTTTCATTAGTAATGATATCCTCATTTTTATTTGTATAAACAAATTTAGATTGATATGGTTTTAAAAAGTAAAATTTCCCATTCTGTAGGTGGCCTTCAGAATCTACCTGTAAAAATTCACCAGACATTGTCTGTATATTATTCCAACCAGTTTGAATTTTTGTGATAATTGAGTTGGTCTCAGCATAAGAAATATGCCACGGAAATGAAGTTAATATTAGAAAAATCAAGAAACGAATCATTAATTCGTAAATTTATCATAATTGATTTCTCTTTTGCCTACGTGATTAGCTGAGCTAATGTATCCTTGCTCCTCTAATTGATCTATTATTCTTGCAGCACGATTGTAACCAATTTGAAGTTTACGTTGGAGCAAGCTTGTTGAGGCCTTACCTTCTTTTGAAATGATATCTATAGAGTCATTAAATAATGCGTCTTTATCACTGTCTGACAAAGTATTATCGCCATCGTTATCTTCTTCCTCCTCTTTTGTAATTTCGTCATCATATTCAGGTTGGCCTTGTTTCTGAAGTGATTTTACAATCTTTTCAATTTCACTGTCGGATATAAACGGTCCATGAATTCTTGTCGTTTGTCCCCCTGCAGTCATCATCAACATGTCACCTTTGCCAAGCAACCTCTCAGCGCCCTCTTCTCCAAGAATGGTTCTGCTATCAAATTTGGAACTTACTTGAAAACTTATTCTGCTTGGAAAATTTGCTTTGATAGTTCCAGTGATTACATCGACGCTTGGTCTTTGTGTTGCCATAATTAAATGTATTCCTGCTGCTCGTGCCATCTGAGATAATCGCTGAATTGTGTGTTCAATTTCTTTTCCTGCAACCATCATTAAGTCTGCCATTTCATCAACAACAACAACAATAAAAGGCATTTTTTTATTTTCAATTTCAATTTTTTTCGTTTCTGGTTGGCCTGTTTCTGGATTAATCCCTGATTGAATAGATCTAATAATTTTTTCAGATTTATTAATAGCATCAGCAATACGAATGTTATAATTTTCGATGTTTCTTACGCCTAGTAGAGACATTTTTTTATATCTGGACTCCATTTCTCTAACAACCCATTTGAGGGCAGTTATTGCTTTCTTGGGGTCGGTTACAACCGGTGTAATTAAATGAGGCACACCCTCGTAAACCGACAGTTCAAGCATTTTGGGATCTATTAATATAAATTTGCAGTCATCAGGTGAGTGTTTGTACAAAATTGAGGTAATCATAACATTTATGCCAACAGACTTACCTGAACCTGTTGTCCCCGCTATTAGCAAGTGAGGCATATTTTCAAGATTCGTAAATACTGCATGCCCACTAATATCTTTTCCCAAAGCTAAAATTAAATTCTTTTCGTTAGAAACGAATTTTTCATTTTTAAATAATTCACTTAAATAAACAGGATTTTTATCTGAATTCGGTATCTCTATACCAATGACATTTTTCCCTGGAATTATGGCGACCCTGGCTGACATTGCACTCATATTTCTTGCGATATCATCAGATAAAGAAATAATTTTAGACGCTTTAATTCCTGGTGCAGGCTGCAATTCATACATAGTCACGATTGGACCAGGAGATACTTTTATGATCTCTCCCTCAATTTTAAAATCGATGAGAACATTTTTAAGTTTTTCTGCATTAATTTTAAGTTCTTCCTGGTTAGCTGATGTTTCGGTTTTAGTATCAGGACGAGTAAGAATATCAACCCCAGGAGCTTGGTAATCCAAGTCATCAACAAATATTTCATTTTGCTCTTCAACCAACTCTTCTTTCTCCTCCTCATTTATAAAATCACTGACGGGAGTATTTCGCATTTCATTAAAATTAATTTTTGGCTCAAGCTTTTGATTATGAACTATCTGATCACTAAAATTTTTTCTCAACAAAAAATTAAAATTGAAATATTTTTTTAAGTATTCAAGCTTAGTAGCAGGTTTAGTAATTAAACTAAATATCATCATTAAAAAAAGATAGATATTACTCCACTCGTTTGTGTTCAAACCCATTGCTCCGTAGAAAAGGAATAAAAATACTGTAAACAAAAATACTATGAGAATATAAAGAATATAGTTATTTTCTAGTGAACCAGAATTTTTTAAAAAATTTACTATTTGAGTAGCAATTAATCCATTCTGGCTTGATAACTGAATCAACTCTGAAAGAGTTGATGCCACAATCATTATTAATGGTAACAAAATTAAATTAAGTGCAAATAGTCTAATTTTTTTTGTGAAGAAGACTTTGTAAGACCAACTGATCAAAACAGGACATATTAATAAACTAAAGTAGCCAAATAATTGAAGAAGAAAATCAGAAATATTTGCTCCCATGTATCCACCAAGGTTTGTTACTTCAGAATTATTTAAATTATTAAAACTTGGATCAAAAGGGGAGTGACTAATGACAGATATAAAAACAAAAATGCACAGAGTAGCAATAAACAATCCTGATAACTCCAACATACGATTGATTGCAAATAATCTTAATGAATCTGGCAAAAGTTTCATATTTACACCTGTGATAAATATTTTAAATATTCTGTTGGCAATTGATTCACCTAGCCATTATATAGCTTCTTAAATAATATAAGGACAAAATTTTTTTATTAAAAATGAACTATGATTTTATTATATATGGTGGGGGGATATCCTCTGAAATAGCCGCATTAGCTCTGATAAAGAATAACTTTAAAGTGTGTTTAATCAAAAATCAAAACCCTCAAAAGCATGAGTCTAATTTAGTTACTTTCCTATCCTCGGGTTCATTAAATTATCTATGTAGTATCATTGAGGATCCTTCAGAGTTCAACAATTTCACTAATATAGAAAAAATAACGTGTCGCTTAGCAAGCATTAAAAATGGTTCAAGTATAACATTTGATAATGAACCAAATGCTATAATGGGAAAGATCCTTCCAAACAAGATTATTAGTAATCAATTAGTGTTTAGTCTTAAAGAAAAGAAAAATATTGATATTTTAATCAAAACAAAATCAATAAGTAAACAAATACATTCAAATAAAGTTTCTATAGTAATTGATGGACAAAAAAAAATATTTGCTAAAGTTTTAATTTTATCAGTTAATGAAGAAAATTTATTAGAGCAAAATAATATTAAATTTATTTCTCAAGATTTAAATCAAACAGCTCTTTCAATTAACGTCAAAGGTGAGCTTAAAAGAGAGAAGCAGGCATTTCAAATCTTTACATCTAGTGGACCATTAGCTTTTTTACCTTATTCTTGCAATCAAGCTTCATTAGTTTGGTCATTAAAAAATGGTTCGACGGAGCTTAATTATGAAACGAAAGAATTAGAGCACAAAATAAATGATTATTTTGAAAAAGAAATCGGCACATTAAAGATTCAAAATATAGAAACCCATAAACTAAATTTTCTTTATGCAAAAAAACTGTATAACGGAAATACTATTGTTATGGGTAACATAGCCCACAATATTCATCCAATCGCTGGACAAGGCTTAAATCTTAGCATTAAGGATATTTCTTTATTTGTTGAAATAATTTTAAAATATACATCCTTAGGTTATGAAGTTAATAACAAAATGGCCTTCAAAGAATTTAACCAACTTAGAAAAATAGATAATGCAGCATATTCTTTTGGAACACTAGCATTGGATAAATTTTTGAAGAGTAAAAATACTTATTTGGGTAAGTTTGTGAACATGGGTTTTAAAATTTTAGATAATAATATCTCTCTAAAAAGAAAAATTATTAATAACGCTACGGGTGTTGAATATTTTAAAGCGCTTTAGTGTAGTTGATCACTCTTCTCGCCAGGAGAGTCAAATATGTACGATTGATAGAGAGCTTCCAAAACGTGACTTCTGGTAATTATAGTTTTCGACTCAAGAAGTAATTGTTTTTCTTCTGCAGTAAAAGGAACAAGGATACCAGAATAATTAATCAATTGTTCAGTAGGTGTATCTTTTATGATTTCCCAATCAGCCATTATTTTCCTGTTCTCTAAATATCTTTTTACTAAAGCAAGGAGTTTTGATCGATCAATTGAGGCAACTTCCTGCGGTTTCAGATCAGATGAATAATTATTGTAATTTGGAATGATTTGCCGATAGGGAGTAGTTGTATTTAACTCTTCTTTAACTTCAAATCTAATTGTTCCTGATAACGTTATAAGGTATCTGCTATCTTCAGCTTCATTGAAAGTTGATATACGTCCTATGCAACCAACTTTTTTTAGTGTTTTTTCACCTGGTTTACTTGGCTGTATCATGCCTATGACACGACCGGGTGAGGCAAGTGCATCATCAATCATTTGTACATATCTGGGTTCGAAGATATTTAGAGGCAGTTGCGTACCTGGAAATAACACAGCTCCAGTGAGAGGAAAAATTGCTACTTTTTTTGGAAGCAGCTCAATATCTGTTACTTTGATCATTTGTAAAAATTTTATATTATATTAACAATTATATAAATAACTCCATTATCTTGAAAAACAAGGCTTTTTCGTTTAGAACCGTTTAATTAATGCGAGTGTAGCTCAGTGGTAGAGCGAAACGTTGCCAAAGTTAAGTTGTCTATACTAACTGCCAAATAACAGCCAACTGTTAATCTTACTGTTAAACTTTTAAGCCATTTTCTTTTGTATCATCACATAAGTTTCTTATGTGCGTATGTGCGTACAAATCTCAAACAGTGAGACAATAGTATTAACTTAAACAAACAAACAATTGGAGTTAATAAAATGGTTGATTTTAAAGTATACGAATACGAAAGAGACGAAACAGAAAAAAGATACTTAAACAAAAATGCAGTGCAAATGTTATTTTTACAACTTAAAGATATGCACTACACGTTAGCGTGTTTGAATAGTTTTTTATCTGACAGCACAGTAGCAGACAAGTGGTTAAAGTTGCCAAATGACGAATACAAATCTAAACACAACGTTTTTGAAGAAAGAGAACAAAGAGCACGTTTAGTACAGTTACAAAAACAAGTTGGCTTCTTTGCACATTGTACTAATTTTTTATATGATGTTGATGATGTAATAAGCGATGCATATGCAATATATCCACATACTGTATTAGAGCCACATAATCGCTATCCAAAAATGAGCAAAGAAATGATGTGTGATTTATTTGCACAACATGGATTAAATGAGGAAGAATTTTTTCCTCAGCATAAAAAAGAAGAAGAACTAGCAATAGCAGTTTAAAAGTTTGTCGCTGACAAAGTGAGCAACAGTTGCTTTATATACATTTCTCAGCTGTTGCTCTTTTTTAAATCCGAAAATATTAAATTGATATGAGTTTTAAAGTAGTAAACGAATTAATAAAAACAGAACTTGCAGTAGTGCAACGTAATGATGGCAGTGAAAAACTTTACATGCGTAAGCGAAGTGCAAATGGCAAATACGATTATAAAAGTTTACGCACTACAAATAAGATTGATGCAAAGCAACTAGCATTAGAGTTGTACAAACAAAATGTTAAGGGCGAAGTCAAATTCAAAAATGATAGTGACGGATTTTTACATTATGCAACACTAACAAAAGAATGGTTTGAAAATAGAAACGATTGCACACAGCAACACAAAGAGTTAAGCATCAAAATAATTGATAAACATCTAATCCCATTTTTTGGCTTTATGCAGATGCAAAACATAAAAGCGAAAACAATCATTGAATGGGTAAACTATTGTCACAAACAAAATAAAACTCCATTAAGCAAACGTACAATTGAAAAAAGAAGAGATGCATTACTTGCAGTTTTTAAAATGGCAGAAAGAACAAATGACAATCTAATAATGCCAAAAGTGAGTGCTGACTTGTTAAATGGAGCAACTGCTAAAGTTAGACCCCCATTTTCACATTCAGAAATTAATACAATTATTAGAAGAGCATTAATTGACTACAAACTTGTATTAGAAGCTGACACAGACATTACAGTTAAAGATAAGAAGATATTTTTTGATGCAGAAACAAAAGAGTACAAAATCAAATACACAAACAGTCAATTTGGCTTTACTGCAAAAGACATATATGAGTTTTACAACTTCATTTTGTTTGCGTTTAACAGTTATGTAAGAAGTGGAGAATGGAATAAGATACAAGTTAAACACTGTCGTTTACAAAACTTAAAGCAAACTGAAATTGACAGTTTAAGTGCAAAAGCAAAAGAGTCATTAAGCAAAAGAGACAGCAAGTATGCAAAGTATGAATGCTTAGTTGTTGATATTGTAAGTGGCTTTAAAAGTAACAAGCATCGCAATTTAAAAAGAGTTTTTTTTAGAGGAGCAGTGGATTGCTACAAAAGATTAGTTGCAGAATTCAAACTTAAAAAAGATGACTACTTGTTCTTTAACCAATTCAGCAATCGCAAGTATGCACACAGAAAAATGTCCAATTTGTTTAATGCATTCTTAATGCATTACAATATGAAGTTTAATAACAAAGATGAAGCACGCACACTTTACAGTTTAAGACACAGTGGCATTACAACAAGTTTACTTGCAAACGTAAACGAACTCAGTATTGCTAAAAATGCAGCGACATCAGCAAAGATGATTGAACAGTATTACGGTTCTACAATTACAAATGAGCAAAACAAATCTGCTTTAATATAAAGAGTACGTTTAAAGGTACAAAGATGCAAAACCATTGCGTACTAAAAAAAATCCGTCAGTCACATTACAAACATAGTTAAAATACTTTTCTGCGTTCTAATAGTCTGTAATGCGGTTTATAGAAAATAAACCATTTAATTTTGAAAAAATAAAAAATAAATCAATTAATTTTAAATTGATTAATAATTTCTTACTTTCATTGCGTTAGTTAATACATTTTGTGCGCCGTATTGTGCATTAGCAATACACTTTGCTGAGTGTGCATCGTTTGCATCAATATTAACTGTCGTCATTCTTTTTGCAGAACTATATTTCGACATTGGCACACGCACAGTAAACTGAAACGTGTTGTATCTTTGTCTAAGCATTGTTATCTCCTTTCTTTTAATCAATTAAATCATTTGCTTTTTGCAACTCATCATCTGTTAATTGGATATAACGTTGTGTGGTTGCTAAGTTTTTGTGTCTAACCAACTTCATAATCGCTTTAATGTTTACTGCTTTATTAGACAACTGCGTGATGTAAGATTTTCTTCCACTATGCGTTGTTATATGCGGTAAATTTGCTCGCTTATAAAGTTTGTTAATGTGCTGACACAAACTGTTTGCACTAAAAGCAGATCGCTTTTGTGTTTGAATAAGTGGATCATTCAAATCCACTTTCCCATTCTGTTGCATGTAAAACTTCAAATAACGTGTAATTTCCATTCTTAACTTTTTGCTTACAAAAATTGATTGATTTTCTCGTGCTTTTACTTGTTCTTTTCTAAAATCAATTTGCGTATGTGGTAGCAAGTTTGCATCAATTACATCTTTCCATTTTAACTGTGCAACTTCGCCAATTCTTAAAGCGCCATAATACGTTAAAGCAACAGTTAATCTGTTGCGTTCTGCGTGTGCAAATGACTCAATTGTTTTAAAAAATACGTTTAACTGTTTGTATGTGAGTATCTGTGTATTTTTCATTTTATAAAAACCTCATTTAATGTTGCTTACACAGCTATTTTCATATGTTTAAGAGAGCAACCAGATTTGGAAAAAAGATTTTAAGTTGTAAGAGTCGCAGAAATTGTAATGTTTTTAATAAAACATAACAGTTTATGTAAATTGTTATGTTTTTGTGTGTGCTGTGTGTGATTTGCAAACTGATTACACATTAAATGACGTTTTAAAGCGTCAAACTTGCGTAAAATGACGTCACTTTAGAAGTAAAGCAACTCGCATAACGTTTTTCACTCATCTTTATAAATAAAGCATAAATAAAATTGACGTTTCAAAAAGTGGTATGCAGTGAAAATTTTTTACCGCACGTTTTTTTACTGCTCAGTAATTTGTAACCGCTGGTGATTTTTATCCACTGCATACTGCTGAAACACAAATGGGAGAAATATAATGGAACACAATGGAAGTAATAGAGAGTTAGAAAAAATGTTAGCAATGATACCAATGCTAGTTCAAAGCAGTCGTTTTGTTGGAGCAGATATACGCAGACACATTGTCGATAAGTTGCTGAAAGCAATCTATCAAATCAATAAAGACTTAAAAGATGGAGCAAGTGTTAATAAAGAGATTGGAAAACAATTACCACAAAGTGTGTTTGATAAAACAACAAATGAAATGCGTCATTACAAAACAATTACAGATCGTTTTAGTAAAGATGATGTAGTACCATATTGGCAACATCTAAAAGAAGAATATGGAAGAATACTTCATAATCACAAAAAAGAAGTTGCACTGCAAAAGTTATCTAAAAAGAACAAACTTAAAAAAATGGGACGTAAACTGCGTTTGGTATAGTTTTGTATCAGTTTAAAAGTTTCTTTTATAAAGCAATAAGAAACTAAAAACGTAAGTGTTTACAATGATGAGATGAACAATACAGAAATTGGAACAGCAATTGAAAGTTGGATTAAACATTTAGATTGTGATGTGTTTGCAACGTTAGTGTTTAACCGCAATATGTACAAACACAATGCAGAAAGAAGTATTAAAAGATATTTGAACTTATTAGACATTAAAGTAATGCAACGTAAAGCAGTAAGAAAAGGAAAAAGAATTGAACGTTTTGCTGTACTACAAAGTGGCAAAAGCAAAGACAATTGGCATTGTCATATTTTGTTTAACAGTAAAAGCACTGATGCAACAGCAGAAGAATTAAAACAATTGGCAGAGATATATTGGCAAACAAGAGTTAGACACGCAAAGAGATATGATAGAAAATTTGAAATGAATGGCACATTTGAATTAATTAAAAGACAAAGAGATTTTGAAATAATAGAAAATAAAAAAGCAGTTAAAAGATATTTGTTAAGTGAAGTTAAACGATATGGTTCTCTTACAATGCTACCGCAACTTACACACTTTACAAAAGAAACAAAACAAAGGCTAAACGAGGCACAGTGAGTTGTGTTGTAGTGCGATGCTACTGCAACACAACAATTAATTAGAAACGTTACAGACGAGTACGCATTTTTGAAAAGTTGCATTATGCGTAATTGCTATTGCTATGTTTAAAATTAAAAAGGAAAAACCAAATGCTAGTAGAAAAAATATATGAAGAAATGAAATGGCAAAACATTGTTCAAAACAGCAGACAGTTTTCAACAATGTACTTAGAACTAAATGAGAATGCTTACAACTTGATGCATTTTAAAAAGAAAGACTTTAACGCTAAAACCAAACTGAAACTCTATAAAAACTTAAACGAAGTAAGAAGAAAGTTAAGTTGCGAAAAGCGTAACACAGTAAACAGAATGTTGAATATGATAAGTGAAGACATTGCAAAAGATTATAGAATTAAAATTAAGTATCTCCCATCATACTAACTAAAATTGTGTGCGTAATACTAGTCAACAATGTGTTTTGGTTGTTTGTCATAAAACTTTAAACAAGTCACTCATCAGCTTGTTTTGCTAAAGCACGTTGCGTTACGCACACATTAGGTTTACAATTTTTGTATGCCATCGCAATTCCCATTTGCATATCCATTATTCACAACAAAAAAGTTGAAACAAACAAGTAATAGAGAAAGTAGTATAAGTGGCGGAGTTTATTATACAGACAGCATTTACTATGTTTGGTTTCAATATTTGCGAGCAAGTGAGAAGTACAAAGTAGTATGTGCAAAAAAAGGAAAAGTAAAAAACAAAGCACAAAGAGATGTTTTCACAAAATTTGGCAACGTAAACACAACAGACTTTAAAAAGTTTTGGTCCAAAAAAGGAGCAGACTTATTTGGATTTGAAAGTGAGCAAGTAAGTGAGTTCACAGTTGGCGAACAAATGAGTATGAACTATGTGTATTTGAAAGTTCCATTTCAGCAAAAAGCAAAAAGTATTAACAAACAGATTGCTACGTTATTAACAAAGAAACGTAAAGCATTCCAACTTAAACGCGGACGCACTAAAAGACAGTTTATGCAGACTGCACAGTTTGTGCCAACTACAGACAAAGTGCAGTATTTGAAGTTTGCTTTACAAGTTTACGAATTAAAACGAAAACATCCCAAATTGAAATTGTGGCAACTTAGTCAAAAAATGTACGATGCATATGGTACTAAGTTTAGCAAGTTGCACTTAACCAAACAGCAACAAGCAGAAAAGTACGCAAAAGCAGACATAGTAAATGGAATGAGTACACACGCAAGCAGACTGATAAAGACTGCAAAAGCGAAGTTAGATAGTGTTGCAATTGGTAAGTTTTAGTTTAAAACAGCATTTTACAAAACTGCGAAAAATTTTAATGTTTTCGAAATGTTTTACTGTTAATCTTTTAGTTTAACAGTTGCTGAATAAAATTTGGCAGTTTTTAAGTAACGCGAGTGTAGCTCAGTGGTAGAGCGAAACGTTGCCAACGTTTAGGTCGAGGGTTCGACTCCCTTCACTCGCTCCATTTATTTATACTAGTCAATTTATTCTTTATGAGATCCTTTTTAACCGCTCTGCACAAAATAAGTTTTCTTAAAAGACTTGTCCCATCACTCATAAGACGCTTTCCCTTTAATAAATCTATAAACGTAAAAATTGACAAATTTATAATAAATTTAAACCTCGAGTCCACTATTGACCGCTATATTTATTTAAATGGTTTCTACGATAGAGACAAAATTGATTATTTTGAAAATCAAGTAGATTTAAATGAGTATGATTATTTTTTAGATATTGGATCAAATATAGGATTTTATTCATTGTACGTAGCATCAAAATATAAAAATATAAATATTTTAGCTTTCGAGCCAATCTATGAAAACTTTTGTCAAATTGAAAAAAGTAAAGAATCCAACAATTTTAAAAAAATAAAAATTCATAAATATGCTCTGTCTGATAAAAAAGATAAAATAACTATGTGGGTGACAGATCTAAATAAAAAAGGCGGATTTTCTGTTTATGAAGATAAGGATTACCATAATGAAATTAAGTCAAATAACTACAATATAGATAAAATACACAAAAGAACTTTAATATCTGAGAGGTTTGATGACCATTTCAAAATTGAAAACAAAAAAATTTTTATAAAAATTGATGTCGAAAGGCACGAATTTCAATGTTTAAAAGGAATGCTGAGATTATTAAGAGATAGCAATAATAAGGTTTTTATTCAGATTGAAATTGTAAATAATTATAAAGATAAAGTAATAGAATTGCTAGAAGATATTAATTTTCGAATTATTAATATAATAAAAGCTGACGAAAAAAATGTTAGTTATGGTTCTGATTACTATTTAGCTAATTTTTAATATTTAAATTTACTTTGATAAAAGTACTTGTTGCTGATTTTCAAAAATAATGTTCCATTTATTATCCAAAAAAAAGGGTATCGATAAATTAGTTTTAGCTCCCTTATCATCTAGCAGAATTAATCCCTTACTATTCAATTTATCTATTGAAAACTGTGCTTCTTTAAGTTGATGTTCGCTTGCGCCAGCTATTTGGCCATCAAGAGAGTCTAGATATAGAATATCAATATTATTTGTTAAATTTTTAAGAAATAACAAGCTATCGGCAATAACAAAATTTACATTTTTAGAGAATTTTTTAGTAAACTTGTATGCATTAGAAATATTTTGCTCATCGATGTCACATGACCAAAATGTTCCTTTAACTTTATCAGAATACTCTGCAAAAAGCATTGTACTCATTCCGTCCTTCCAATTGACACGAGGCTTAAGATAATAAAATTTATTTTTTCCTCTAGCTGTTCCAGTTTCTACAATAAATTTTAACTTTCTCTCATCAGCTACTTCAAATAGTTTCTTGTAAGTTGAATATCTTACTCCTAACTTATTTTTGTATTTATCAAGCCAATTCATATACTATTAAATAAATTTTCTACATTATAGTCAATTAAATCAAAAATATCACATACATATCATATACAATTGTGTAGAGTTGCAATTAATGAGAGCTTCACCATTAGCCAGGTATTCATGGACAATGTTTGATTGGGCAAACCAGCCTTTCTATACATTAATCATGACATTTGTGTTTTCAGTTTATTTTACTGATGTTTTCATCGCAGGGGATGACGGCGCACAAAAGTTAACACTTACCCAGACAATTTCAGGCTTGGCTATTGCCATCTTAAGTCCTGTTCTTGGTTCAATTACAGACATAAAAGGTAATAGAAAATTATTAATGGGGATTACGTCTATTTTATTTGTATTTGGAATGGCTTTGCTTTGGTATTCACCGCCAGGTGCACCTGATGGCATTTGGCTTGTGATGTTTGGATTAATACTTGCATCTGCAATGGTTGGTTTTTCAGAAGTATTCAATAACTCTGTTTTGTCCACAATTGAAACTCCTGAAAATTCGGGATGGCTAAGTGGTATGGGTTACGGAGTAGGATATATTGCAGGCCTTATAGCACTAATTTTATTTTTAATAATACTTGTATGGCCAGGTGAGGAGACTAAAAATCTTTACGGCTTGAATACGAGTGAATACGAACATATAAGAATTGTTGGACCGCTTAGCGCTATTTGGTATGCAGTCTTTATTATTCCTTTGTTTTTATTTACTCCTGATCTTAAAAAAAATGATGTTACTGTTTTTAATTCAATTAAGATTGGTCTTACAAATTTTATTAAGACTTTTAAGGAAGCTAGAAAATACAAAAACATATTTACATTCTTGATTACTAGAATGTTTTATCAAGATGCCCTCAATGCTCTATTCGTAGTCGGGGGTGTTTACGCAAGCCTTGTAGTTGGAATGTCACTCACACAGGTTTTAATACTCGGTATTATCTTAAATGTATTTTCAGGACCAAGTTCAATTTACGGAGGGTATTTAAATGATCTTATCGGTTCAAAAAATGTAATAAATTTGTCTCTGTGGGGGCTATTTCTGTCAGGAGTTTTAGGAATATCAATTGATAAAGATACAATATTTTTTTTCTTCACAGTTAACGAATATTCATTAAGTGTAGAAGAATTCACATTTGGAATATTTAATTCTATAAGTCAGATCACTTATATTTGTGTTGTCATTGGTATTTCAATTTTTTATGGTCCTGCACAAACTGCTTCACGTGCACTAATGGTAAAGATTGCTCCGCAAGAAAAAATGACTGAATTTTTTGGACTTTATGCATTTGCAGGGAAATCAACTGCTTGGCTAGTGCCAGGAATAATGTCTATAATTCTTGCTTTTACTGGAAGTCTACAATACGCAATGGTCGCAATTATGTTATTCAATTTAGTTGGAATTATAGGAATGTTTTTTGTAAAAGAATAAAATACTCATGCAAAAAATAAGAGACTACTCCAAACTTATAGCCAGTAGTAAGGTTCTACTTTTATTACTTTTTTCATCCATAATTATTAGTTTATTCATAATTATCCCTACGCTTCCTTATGGAGTGGGACAAAATTTATTAGACCTAAAATTTGGTTTTCAAAGGGACGATATAGGGTTCGCGTTTTCTATTTTGGGAGAGGAAGGAAAGCAGCTTTCTATTTTTGTAAGTCTCATCTTAGATACGATTTTTCAAATTGTTTATATCTCATTTCATTTGGGAATTTATCATTACTCAAATTATAAAAATAATTTTATTTATTCAGTCCCCCTATTAACGGGTTGCTT
>CACHYW010000013.1 GCA_902584215.1 uncultured Pelagibacteraceae bacterium | reverse complement strand
TAACTGCACCATAGAGGCTGCCATCGTCGTTTGCCTCCATTGCTATTGAAATTTTCTTTTGATCTAATTTTTCTTTAATTTCATTAGCCTCAACTATTTTTTTATCATTATTAGAATTTATTTGAGTAATACGATTTTCTAAATCAGCTTTATTTTTTTTATTAGCGATTATTGCTTTTTTCTCAGGTATCAAAAAATTTTTTGCAAAGCCATCTTTAACAGTAACAATCTCACCAGCTTTTCCTAATTTATTTAATGATTCTAGAAGAATAATATCCATTATCGACCCGTATATGGCAATAATGCTAGGTATCTTGCTCTTTTGATTGCATTAGATAGATCTTTTTGTTTCTTTATTGAAATATAACTTATCCTTCTGGGGGTAATTTTTCCTTTTTCAGAAATAAATTTTCTGAGAGAGGAAATATCTTTATAGTCGAAAGATGAAGTGTTATTTTTTGCATTTCTATCCATAAATAGCTACTCCTGTTCTTTGATCATTGGTGTAGGAGTTTCACTAAATGATTTAACTTTTATTGATAAGTATCTGATAACATTTTCATTTAAATTTAATTTTGAGTTCATTAAGTCGATATTTTCTTGAGGCATTTCAATGTTCATAAATTCATAAAACGCTTTTTTATTGTTTTTAATGGGATAAGCAAGATTTCTCATTCCCCAGCTTTCTTGATATACGACATTGCCACTTAATTCAGATACCATATCTGTATGATTTTTTAGCTCAATAGAAAGTTCGTTTGAACTTAAACTTTGTTTAAGTATTATCACATGTTCAAAAAGAGCCATAAATCAGTCATATTTATTATTAAAGTCCGAATAAATATTCTATAATTAGTCATTAAGCAAGTATTCTTTTAGATGAAAACAGCATTAATTTTTCCAGGACAGGGCTCACAAAACGTTGGGATGGGTTACGACTTTTATTCTGATTTTCAATCATCTCGTGATATTTATAACCAGCTGGACAAAATAATGGGAAAAAGTCTTGCAAACTTAATATTCAAAGGTGAGGAAAGCGAACTTGCCAAGACAGAAAATTTGCAACCATCAATAATGGCAACAAGCGTCGCCATTATTGCTGCTTTAAAAGAAAGTGGAAAAATAGATGAACATTCTTTTCATTGTGTAGCAGGCCACTCTCTTGGTGAATATTCAGCATTAGTTGCCAATAAATCTCTAAATTTTAGCGATTCTGTAGAATTGCTTAAGATTCGATCCAAAGCTATGCAAGAAAGTATGCCAGTCGGAACTGGGGGAATGGCAGCAATTATTGGAGGAACTGAAGAAGGTATTGCCGCTACCATAAGTGGCATAAGTTCAGAAGGAAAAATTTTTATTGCCAATGATAATGCAGTTGGACAGGTAGTTATAAGTGGTGAAATGAAAGCAATTGATTACATAGTTGAAAACTCAAAAAAACTTGGCTTGAAAAAAGTTATTAAGCTGCCTGTAAGTGCTCCATTTCATTGTGAATTTATGATGAAAGCTTCAGTGACAATGCAAAATGAGATTGATAAATTCAATTTTAAATCCTTTAATGTACCTCTTTATTCAAATGTGACTTCTTTGCCTTGTAATGAAACAGAGATAAAGAAAATTCTAGTGGAGCAAATAGTAAAAAAAGTAAGATGGAGAGAAATAATCGCAAATATGATAAATGATGGAGTGGAAAGGTTTATTGAAATTGGGCCTGGGAATGTATTGACGAATTTAGTAAAAAGAATGTCAAAAGAAATAACATCAATATCAATATCAAAAGTAGATGATTTTGAGAAATTGGATAATATTTAATTATGAAGAATGTTTTAATTACTGGAGCAACAGGCGGAATAGGATCATCAATATTAAAATTATTTTATAACAATAATTATAATATATGTGTAACAGGCACTAACACAGATAAACTGAACGATATCGAAGTTAATTATCAAGGAAAAGTCAATTGCATTGCCTGTGATCTTAATGACGAATTACAAATAGAGAAACTAGTCCAGCAGTCCAACGATTATTATGGATCAACTAATATACTCATTAATAACGCAGGAATTACTAAGGATAACCTGTTATTAAGAATGAAAAATGAAGAGTGGAATGATGTAATTAATGTCAATCTAAATTCCAATTTTAAGTTAACAAAACATATTTTAAAGGACATGATTAAAAGTCGTTGGGGAAGGATTGTCAATATTTCTTCAGATGCTGCTAAGATTGGTAACGCAGGTCAAGCTAACTATGTCGCCTCTAAATCTGCAATTGAAGGTCTCACAAGAACGCTTGCAAACGAAGTAGCATCAAGAGGCGTAACAGTTAACTGTGTTTCACCAGGATTTGTTGATACTGAGATTCTTGAAACAATAGATCAAAAAACATTGCAAAATATGGTAGAAAGAATTCCTCTTGGAAGAATGGGAAGAATTGATGAAATTGCCTCTGCAGTTTTTTTTCTTTCTTCTGAAGAATCAGCCTATATTACGGGTCAAGTGCTTCATGTTAATGGTGGCTTGACAATGTGATGCAGAACGTACTAAACAAAAAGTTAATATATTAAAACAGGAGTAATTATGAGTGAAGTTGCTGACAAAGTAAAAAAAATTATAGCTGAACATTTAGGCATAGATGATATGAGTAAGATCACTGATGATGCTAAGTTTATTGATGATTTAGGTGCAGACAGTTTAGATACGGTTGAGCTAGTCATGGCATTTGAAGAGGCCTTTGATGTAGAAATTCCTGATGAAAAAGCAGAAACTATATTAACTGTAGGAGATGCAATATCTCACTTAGAAATAGACTAAGCTAAAAATTCAATGAATAGAGTCGTAGTTACCGGAATGGGGATAGTAACCCCATTTGGCTGTGGAAAAAAACACAACTGGAACAGCTTAATTTCTGGAAAGTCTAGTGTATCCAAAATTACAAAGTTTGATCCAAAAAATTATAAATGCCAGATTGCTTGTGAAGTTCCACATGGCAATGGTGACGATGGATCATTCAATCCAGAAGATTGGGTTGAAAAGAAAGAATTAAAAAAACTAGATGATTTTATAAAATATGCGATGGCTGCTGGAGAAGAAGCTTTTCAAGATTGTAAACTAGAGAGCATTGCAGATCCATATTCAAACAGAGCTGGATGCATAATTGGTTCTGGTATGGGAGGATTACCAGGAATCGAACAAACATCAATAGACTTCAATAAAGGAAAAAAAATAAGTCCTTTTTTTATTACAGGGCGTATTATAAATATGCCTGCAGGCTACCTTTCCATTAAGTATAATCTTAAGGGGCCAAATTACTCTACTGTATCTGCTTGTGCATCATCCGCTCATGCAATCGGAGAGTCATTTAGATTAATTCAGCATGGACAAGTTGATATAATGATGACAGGAGGCTCTGAAGCAACTATTAGTCCTATAGGTATTGAGGGCTTCACCTCCTGCAAAGCACTAAGTACAAAATTTAACGATTTACCTTCTAAATCTTCAAGACCATTTGACGAGCAAAGAGATGGATTTGTTATGGGTGAGGGGGCAGGGATTTTAATACTAGAAAGTTTAGAGCATGCACTTAAAAGAAATGCAAAAATATTATGTGAAATTAAAGGTTATGGAATGTCATCTGATGCTTTTCATTATACTTTGCCAGAAGCATCAGGTGACGGGGCATATAGAGCAATGAGTAATGCAATTCAGGACTCAAATCTTTTACCACAGGACATACAATATATAAATGCTCATGGCACATCAACACCTGCTGGAGATCAGGCTGAAGTTATTGCGATTGATAGATTGTATTCATCTTGTACAGAAAAAGTTTTAGTATCTTCAACAAAGTCTCAAATAGGTCATTTATTGGGAGCTGCAGGAGCTGTTGAAGCAATTTACTCAATCATGTGTCTAGAAAATTCAGCGCTTCCTTTTAATTTAAATTTATCAAATGAAATAATTTCAGAAAAAATAAATTTTATAAAAGACAAACCTATTGAAAAGAAAGTTTTAAACATAATGTCAAATTCTTTTGGTTTTGGTGGAACCAATGTATCCTTAGTCTTTTCAAAGTTTAATGATTAACAACTTGTTTAAAAAAAAATTAGTTATAGTAATATCTTCTCCATCAGGTGCAGGTAAATCGTCAATATGTAGAAAATTATTAGATGATGACCCTCAATTAAAACTTTCAATATCTGATACAACAAGATTACCAAGGGATAATGAAGTAAGTGGAAATGATTATAACTTTATTTCAAAAGAAGAATTTGAAAGTAGAATTAAAAGAAATGAATATATTGAGTATGCTTATGTATTTGGCAATTACTACGGGTCCTTAAAAAAAGATATAAGCTCTGCGCTAGAAAATGGATATGATGTACTGTTTGACATAGATTGGCAAGGATCATTACAATTAAAAGATTCAAATTTCTCTAATATACTAACTATTTTCATAACACCTCCTTCAAAAGACGCTATCTATGAAAGACTAAAATTAAGAGCGGTAAAATCTGGAGATGGTGAACACGCTATAAATGACAGAATGAGTATGTATGAAACTGAAATGAGTCATCAAAACGAGTATGAATACATTATTGAAAATAATGATTTTGAATCATGTGTATCAGAAATAAAAAAAATCATAACTAATACTCGTAAAAATCTAAATTCCTGAAGCAAGTTTACAATAATCGCTAATTGACAAATTTTCAGCTCTTAAATTATCATCAATTTTAAATTTTTTAAAAAGATGGCTATAGTCTTTGAGACTTGATTTGATTTTTTTCCTTCTTTGCTCAAAAGATTTTTTTACTATTTTTTGTAAATTTGTAATATTTACATCTATATAATTGTTAGTTGGAGTAAATTCTAAGACGATAGCGTCAACTTTAGGTTTTGGGAAAAATATATTTGAAGGTGCATTCAAAAGCTTTTTTACTTTACAACGAGCTTGCGTAATAACAGAAATTCTACCATAACTCTTCTGATTATGAGATGCTAAAATTCGTTCTGCAACCTCTTTTTGAAACATCAATATCATTTTTGAGTAAAAGGGAGGCCATTCATAATTTACAACCCAATTAATTAATAATTGAGATGATATATTAAAAGGAAGGTTTCCAACGATTAAAGATTTGCAATTTCCTGAATGAATTTGATAATCATATTGAAGTGCATCACAATTCTGAACAAATATGTTTTTATTATTTTTAAATTTGCTTTGTAATTTTCTGTGTAATTTAATGTCTTTTTCAATTAAAAATAATTTTTTAAATTTTTTCTTTGCTAAATAATCAGTTAGTGCCCCTAAACCAGGACCAATTTCAAAGATATGAGTATATTCATCGCTAATAATTAATGATTCCAATTTCAAGATAAAATTATTATCATGAATAAAATTCTGACCTAATGATTTTTTAGGCAATGTATTATTTATATTCAATAGTCGCTTCATCAAGCATGTCTCTTATCATTTTACCACTTTTAAGATCTAGCTGTCTCTGAATTATAATTTCTCTTGCTATATCTTCTGTAATATCAGGATTATTATCTAATATTTCATCTATTTCTATTTTACTAGCAGAGGTCATTCTGAAATACATGCCTGAAATTAATTTCTGCCATGATAGTTGAGAAATTAAATAACGTTTAAAATCATCATAATTTATATTATTAAGTTGAAATATATTTATCATATCTTCTTTATTAAATTCAGAATTATTAAAGAAATTATTTTCTTGTTTTAGGAATTCTTCATTACTTATTGAAATTTCATATTCGACTATCTTCTCATCTTTCAATTTTTCTTGAATCAACTCATTTATTGCAGAATTTTTTATTTGGTCATTATTATCAGGTGTAATATTTGTTCCTGTCAGGATTGCATTCATTTTTACTCTTTGTATTATATCAAATGTAGAAATTAATTGATCATTTACTAGAACAGCTATTTTATGGTTGGTGATATCCTGAGCATATAAGTCTGAAGCAAAAAAAATAAAAATTAGACTCATTTGAAATATTTTTTTTTTAATCATATTATTTTTAAATTTTAGGACCAAACACAACATTTTTTCCATAACTGTTTGTTGACCCAAAAGGCTTAAGAACGATCGTAAAACTAAAGCCATCGCTCTCCTCTATGTCTCTATCTTTTGTTAAATCCCTATAATAATTAAAGTCGATTCCTAGACAATCATTTTCATATAAAAAACCATACTGATATCCTATATTTTTGTTTGTATCTAAATTCTTAGAACCAGTGAACCTAAAAAATAAATTATCCTCTAAAGTATATTTTCCACCAATTGCAATTTGTTCTCTAGGCGTAGTATATTTTCCTGATGAATAATCATAATTAATAGCAAATTTCATATAACCCAATTCATTATAAGAGTTTGCACTTAACCCTCTTGTTTTCAAATCATCTTTATCGATTATAACAGATGTATCCAAATAATTTTTTGTGTTCATTGTTATATTAGAATTAATAAAATAATGTGAAACCTCTTCACTGGTATCATCATTATTTTTATTAATGCGGTAATTTTGTCCGAGAATAGTTTTTATATCCGCACCATTTTTAGAGTCAATGTACCATTCAATACCATAGTTAATTCTTGGACCACCTTCCCATTCAGTAAGTGATGTTGCTCGGTTTGATGAAAACAAATTACTATTGGTTACTGTTTTAGGAGTTGTATAATTGTTATATGGAGCAAGTATTGGCATAATTAAAGGCGTAACGATCTGATTTACTGATGATGAAGTGTTTAATAATGGATATGAAATTTTTGTACTTAGTTGAGGATATATACGAATATTGTTTGAGTCATTTTCAGATTTTTTATCAATTGAAATTGAAGTCACTCTTAAATTAGCTTCATTATCGGCTATCACCCCAAAACTTCTATTAATTTTTTGGTTGTTCCAGTCTAATTGTGAGGAAGCCAACGAAAGATAAGATCCATCCAAGTTTTTTCTAATTGAGAAACTATTATTAAGAGACATATTGCCATCATAAAATTCATTTTCAATATCTCGAATGTTAAAATTAATACTTGGATACAAGTATTCCCATTGCTCGTTTTGTACAGTCAGGTGTTTATAACCTACCGTTTCTATTGAAAAAAATGTATCATCAGTTTCTCTTTGGAAATCTATTCCTGATTTAAGTACAGTAAGATTATTAATCTTATTCTTTCGCATATAAGTGTCATTATTACTGGTTTTTAAATAGGCATTTAAATTTCCAAATGGATTAAAAACTGTGCTATCAAAAAATAAATGACTACTTGTGCCACCACCATCATCATTGTCATCTACGCTTGTGTTTACTTCTAGCCTCAGACGGTCATTAAGTTGACGATAATTAAGGTTGTAAAAATTATTACTTGCTGACTGGATATTGGGTGTGAAAGTAAGATCTAAATTACTCTTCAGATTAATAAAAAATGGTATAGAGAATGTATCACCTAATCGTTCATCTGTTTGAATTGTAGGCATTAAAAAACCAGTCCTTTTTTTTACTGAAGGATCAGGATGAGAAAAATAAGGTAAATAAAATACTGGGATATTAAATAATTGAATCTGGGCATGATCATAATGAATAGTTTTAGTCTTATTATTGTGATATATTTTTTTGGACTTCAGCTTCCAGCCCGGACAATTTTTAATTAAGTAATTTTCTTCTTTACACGGTGTGAATTCAGTATCATTAATAATACTAATCTCATCTTTCTTAACATAACTTGAACCTACAATTCGTGAGCCATCTTTAAGTCTAGCTTTAACTTTGGATCCATTAATTTGATTAAGATTATCAGATGCAGATAGTTCATCGAAAAAAAAAGTATTATCCATCTCATCATTTAATACTACATTACTAAAAGCGTCTAATTTACTTTCTTTTTTACTATAAACTAATTCATTTGCTTTTATTTTGACATTATTCTCGTTAATGGCAATTGCACTTCCAAAAGCACTGATTTTTTCTTCTAATTCGTTGGTCTTGATCTCATCAGCATAAATATTTACTTTTTGATCAGCATTAGAAAAGTTGTTATAGAATATAAAAAATATTAATAAAAGAGTTGTAATAATTAATACGAATAATTTGTTCAATAATGACATTATATAATTTTTCTTCTTTTTAACTCTGAGTATTGATTAATTAAGGTTGCAATAATTAGAGTAATAATAGGCATACTAAAGTTTGCAATAAGAGGATGAATTTGCGAAGTAGAACCTAGAGCGTTTAGTAAGTTAGATATAAAATATAAGAAAAAGATTATAATCAAAGAGCTAATTATTATGTTTGAAAACTTATCATTTGGCTTAATTCCCTTCACCATTGTAAAAGCTAAGAAAGCAAGAGCTGATATGAAGAATGGTAAGCAAATTAAACCATACAAATGCATCTTAAAATCTACAGCTGAATACCCTAATTCTTCTAAAAAATTAATAAATGTCAATAAACGCCAAATTGATATACTGCTTGGAGAGGACAAGCTGTCTGATATATCTTCTGATTTAATATTAGTAATATATTCGTACTTTTCTTTATAGCTTGGCTCTCCATATTTCGGAGTAATCTGTAACTCATACATTTCCCAATATCCATCATTGAGAATAGCTTTTTTACCATCGATTCTTCCAGTGAAAGTGCTTTTGTCATCATACTCAAGCAACATAAAATTATAGAGAGAATTGCCTTGGTCTTTGGTCTCTTTTGCGTATAAAACACTGTTTAAACCATTTTCATAATTATCTTGCTTAAGCCATAATCCATTTTTTGTAATAGAAGCAAACTTATCAACTCTATCAATATATTCATATTTAAGGTCTGTATATTTGTCGTCAAAAATTGAAATTAAAGGATTGATTAATGTTATAAATAGTACTCCTAAAAGAAAATATAGAAGAACAGCTGGAAGAATAGTTTTTAGATAAGATATTCCCATGCCACTAATTACAATTGATTCAGAACTTCTTATTAAAATCAATAAGGCTAGAATTGAACTGAAAAAAGATGTAATAGGTAAAGTATAATTGATTAGGTTTGGAAAGTTAAAGACTGCTAATTGTAATACTATATTTATAGGAACATCTTTACCAGAGGATTTCCTAAACTGTTCAACAAAATCACCAATAAAGAGTATTGACCCTAATATAAGGAATGTAATTAGGAAAGAATAAAAAAATTTTTTTAAAATATAGTAATTTATTTTCTTAAGCATTTTTCTTTTTGAATATATCAAAAAAATTATAAATTAGATGAATTGATACTATTGAAATCAATATTAATGGAAATAAATAATTGACAGAAACTAAGCTAGTATTATCAATTAGAAGGTTTGATAGAGTTATCTGTAATATCTGGACTGTAAATGCAATAATTGAAACTATAATTATTGGGTACGCCCAGCTGTCATCAGGTCTTTTTGAAAATCCAATCATCATAAGGGGTAATAATGAATAAAAAAATATGTAAATCGGGTTAATAATTCTTTTGTGGAGTTCAGCAAATTGTTCTTTTTCATATTTTGAAAACACTTCTGGGTTTTTATTATTTAAATTATTTATTATTTCATTTGTAGACAATTCGTCTGAATATATATGCGTATTTTCTTTTTCACCATATGGTAAAAGATTTAAATCATAAGTATCAAATACTACTTCTGAAATCCTATTTTCATCACTGTTATATGTCTGAATTGTGCCATTAAACAATTTTATGAGTTGAATATTATTGCCTGACATAAACTTGCCTTTTTCTGCTATGTATGTTTGAGGAGAGTTAGCATTGCTTTGGTCATGAATTAAAAGTCCAAATATGTCATTATCTTGTTTGTTCTGTATAAAAATTGTTAAATTATTTGAAGGAGAGATAAATTTCTTTTCTTTCAATAAAGAAATATGTACTCCGGCAGACCTTATCTCTATAATCTTATATCTAATTTCTTTTAGAGAATTCGGTGTAATTAAAAGACTAAAAATCAAAACTATTATATATATAATGGACGAAAACAAAATTATTGGCTTTAAAAGAATATTTTTTTCAGATTTGCCAGAAGTAGCAAGAATTATTAGCTCACTATCGTTTCGAAGCCTATTAAGGTTGAACAATATTGCTAAAAAAATACATATTGGAAATGTCAAAAGAATGATTTTAGGTAATAAAAGTATTACATAGGTTGCGTAGGTTTCAACGGAGACATTATTGGTGGTTAACAAGTCAATATGTCTCAATCCTTGCCCTAACCATAATATTCCAGACAGCAAAATTGACAGAAACAAAAAACTTGAAGTGATTTCCCTTATCGCATATGTTGTAAATCTTGACATTTTCTCAATTATATCAATATTTTGTTAAAGGTATATACGTATGGACATTCAATTTAATATTTTAAAACAAGAAAAAGGTGCTATAGGCATTATATTCTGTGATCATAACTGTAAATTGATAGGCTATGGTAAAAAATTAGACCAGCTATCAAAAAAATACCTATCAAATACAATTAATTCTGATGAGTCTTTCAAGAGTAGAAAGTCTAAAAATTTTGATTATTTGATAACTCATCGTCCGCCAAATCTCAGTCTCTCAAAATTGTATATATTCAAGTTAAAAAATATAAAAAACGATTCAAATAGAGATTTCCAAATTTTAGGGGGAAATTTACTTTCTCTCATAAATTTTTATAAAGAACATAATGTCATTATTTATCCTGATGGAGTAAACTCATCTAAATTAAGCTTTGTTAATTCTACAAGTGAGATATTACTGGGACTTTTATTGGCATCTTACAAGTTCACAAAATATTTTTCTCAAACAGATAAGAAAAAAATAAACAAGAAGACAAAGATCAAAATTTATTCTTCTCAATACACGAGGTTAGAAAAAAGCCATGAAACAGTAAAAGCCATTCATAGTGGGGTCACTATGACCAGAAATCTTGTAACGGAACCACCAAATATTATGACCCCGCCAGAATTGGCCAAGAATGCTGCCTCGCTTGAAAAAGTAGGAGTGAAAGTCACGATTCTTGGTGAAAAAGAAATGACCAAATTAGGTATGGGCTCTTTACTCAGTGTTGGTCGTGGAAGCGAGCATGAGTCCAAATTAGCTATCATGGAATGGAAAGGTCATAAAAATAAAAAGAAAAAACCAATCGCGTTTATAGGTAAAGGGGTATCATTTGACACAGGTGGAGTTTCACTGAAGCCTGCAGGTGGAATGGAAGAAATGAAATATGATATGGGAGGTTCAGGTGTTGTTATTGGTTTAATGAAGACATTAGCCCTAAGAAAAGCTAAGGCTAATGTAATAGGTGTTGTGGGCCTTGTCGAAAACCACATTGGAAATATGGCAACAAGACCAAGTGACATAGTAAAATCCTATTCAGGTCAAACAATAGAGGTTTTAAATACTGACGCCGAAGGCAGACTGGTACTTGCCGACGCACTATGGTATACTCAAGAAAAATACAAGCCTGAGTTAATGGTTGATTTAGCTACATTAACTGGAGCAATAATTATTGCAATCGGCAATGAATATGCTGGATTATTCTCCAATAACGATAAATTAAGTAAGCAGCTAGAAGATGCTGGCAAAATTGAAGATGAGAAGTTATGGAGATTCCCACTTCATGATAAATTTGATAAAATGATAAATTCTCCAATTGCAGACATGCAAAACATTTCCAGTGGAAGAGGTGCGGGTTCTATTACTGCAGCTCAGTTTTTACAAAGATTCGTCAATAAAGTCCCATGGGCACACTTAGACATTGCTGGAACAACATGGTCAAAAACAAATTTACCAACATCTCCAAAAGGCGCAACAGCATTTGGAGTAAAGCTTCTTAACAAATTTGTATCAAAATATCATGAGGGTAAATGAGTACTGAAAGAACATTTTCAATTATTAAGCCAGATGCAGTTGAAAGAAATAAAATAGGTGAAATCACTGCAATGCTAGAAAATGCAGGATTGCGGGTTGTTGCTTCCAAGAGGTTAAAGCTAGATCAAGCGAAAGCTTCACAATTTTATGAGGTTCATAAAGAGAGGCCTTTTTTTCAAAGTTTATGTGATTTTATGTGTTCTGGACCAATTGTAGTTCAGGTTCTCGAAGGGGAGAATGCTGTAAAAAGAAATAGAGAAATTATGGGAGCTACTAATCCTGAAGAGGCCGCTGAGGGCACAATAAGAAAAAAATATGCATTATCACTAGAAAAGAACTCCGTTCATGGCTCAGACAGCCTTGAAAATGCAAAAATTGAGATAAGTCACTTTTTTTCAGAAGAAGATATTATTTCGTAAGTAATTTTATTATGGAAGCAGGGTAAAGCTCGTGTTCTGCTTTTAGAATTTTTTTTGATAATGTATCTGCATTATCTGTCTTTTCAATAGCAACAGATGTTTGCATAATGATTTTTCCATCATCTACTTTACTATTTACATAATGCACACTGCATCCTGACTCGACTTCTTGCGCATCCAATGCTCTCTGGTGAGTATTTAGGCCTTTAAATTTAGGAAGGAGAGAGGGGTGTATGTTTATTATTCTGTTTGGAAAGCTATTAATTAATTTATCGGTAATTATTTTCATATATCCCGCAAGACAAATAAGTTCAATATTATAAGGTTTTAGTAATTTAAGAATTTCTTCTTCATAGTGTTTCTTACTATCAAAATTATTTAAATCTAGAGTATGAGTATCAATATTATTTTTAGATGCAAATTGAAGACCTGCTGCATTAGCATTGTCAGAAAAAACACATACAACTTTTGCTGGAAAGTTTTCATCTTTGCAAGCATTGATAATTGATTCTAAGTTAGAACCTCTGCCTGATATAAAAACCCCAATAGGTTTTTTATTCATTGAGATCAAGTCTTCCTATAAATTCTATACTTTTTTCTTTAGTAGATTTTTTTAAGTCAATATTGCCAATTATATCAGATTTTAATTTATACTTTGTTATTATTTTTCTAACTTTACTGAGATTTTTTTCATTAATTATGATTACCATTCCATAGCCACAATTAAATGTTCTCAACATTTCATTTTGAGATACATTAAAACTACTAATCCATTTAAATATTGCTGGAAGTTTCCATTTATTCAAATCTATTATAGCCTTGGCATTTTTACTGATTGACCTGGGTAAGTTTTCGGTTACACCGCCACCAGTAATGTGTGAACAAGTCTTAATAAGATTTTTACTAAAAAGATCAAGAATTACATCAACGTAAATATGCGTCGGCTTTAATAATATTTTCCCTAATGTACTATTTTTGATAATTTTCTTTTTCAGACTAATATTATTATCCTTTATAATTTTACGGATCAGTGAAAAGCCATTGGAGTGGATTCCAGAGGACTCAATCCCAATGATAAGATCACCTTTTTTTAATTGTAAAACTTTCTTCGAAATACCACTTTTTACTCCAACACAAAAACCAGCTAAATCATATTTTTCCTTAGTATCATATCCTGGATGCTCGGCCGTTTCACCACCAAGTAAAGCACAATGTGAAATTTTACACCCCTTTATTATCCCTTTAATTATATCAACACCTTTAGATATATTTAATTTTCCAGTTGAGATGTAGTCTAAAAAAAATAATGGAGTTGCTTTATCAACAATCAAGTCATTCACACACATGGCAACTAAATCTATACCAATTGTTTTATGGTCATTCATTTCCTCTGCAATTTGAATTTTTGTTCCTACACCATCTGTTGCACCAACTAGTATAGGCTTTTTAATTTTAGTGCTTAAGGGGAATTGACCTGAGAATCCTCCGATTTCAGTCTTAATAAGACCTTTATCTTTTTTGATTAAGTTGCTAATTTTGCTTACAAACTCATTTCCTTTGTTGATACTTACACCAGAACTTGAGTATGATAATTTTTTCATTTGTCTATTATATATATGATTTATCAATTTTTCGCTAAACTTATTAAACAGTTACTCGCTGTTATTTTAATCTTATTTTTTAATTTTCCTGTTATGGCTAATGACGACTTATTTTTTTCAGAAATGAATATTGAAGTGAACATTCCTTATGTTAATAATTCAAATGTAAGAAATCTAGCAATTTCAAAAGCAGAAAAATTAGCATTTGAGAAAATTTCAAAAAAACTTCTGGCACCAAGTGACTACAATCAAATTATTAAATTAAATGATATTAATTATGAATATTTAGTAGAGAGTATTGAGTTTATTGATGAAAAAATATCACCTGAAACTTATAGCGGGAGCTTTAATGTTTATTTTAGTCCATTTAAAGTTAGAGAGTTTTATGAATCTCGCTCATTAATATATTCAGAACTGAGCTCAAAAGATATAATTGCCTATATTGCATTTTCAAACCACTTCGAGTTCTTTACATTATTTAATAATTGGAACACAGAATGGAAAAAAATAAATAATATTGGAAGTAAAATTAATTTGAACGTAAGAACTTTTTCTTCATCTGAAATGCATCAGTTAGATTTAGCAACTTTCTTGGAAGGATCGAATTTGGATCTAGTGAGCGATATCAAGGACGCTATATTGATTTGGTGTAATCCAACTATTGTTGAAAATAATAAAATTAAATTTGAGATTATTATTAAGCTCATAGCCAATAATAAAGAAAATGTATTTAGAAAAACATTCATAGAAGAAAATAGCTTTTACAGAGATGATATTTTTGATCAAATTATTAAAGATATTAATTCTGAATTATTATCAGTTTGGATTGATATAACAAAACAATCTAATGACAAGTTTTTGTATAATTTTGTTTATGATATTAATTCAATCGATGATTGGGTAAAACTAAGAACAGAACTAGAAACTTTAGAGTTGCTTAATTCCTTCCACGTCACTTCATTTAATCTGTCTAAGGTTGAAGGGGTTATTAATTTTTCTGGCAATAATAATAAGTTAGAATTAATAATGTCTCAAAATAATATTGGTGTAGCTAATATGGGTCCTTACTATAAAATTAGCCTGTATGATTAAGAATATTCCAAATTTATTGTCAATATTCAGATTAATAACTATTCCCATCGTAGCTTGGTTGCTATTAATTGATTTATTTTTTTATGCAGCTCTTTTTACAATTCTTATTGCCGTTAGTGATTTTTTGGATGGATTTATAGCAAGGTCTTTAAAGGCGGAAAGCGAACTGGGTTCCTACTTAGATGCTATTGCCGATAAAGCATTTGTAATTTCAATCTATATATTAATCGGAACAGCAAACCTTTTACCAGTTTTTATCATCATCCTAGTCATATCAAGGGATATTATTATCTTAGGCTCTTTTGTGATAACATTTTTTGCAGGAATAAAAATTAAATTAAAAACTACTAGAGTAAGTAAGTGGAACACTTTTTTTCAATTTTTTTTAGTTATAGCCACATTATTAGGCAATACAGTAGGATTTGAAAATTTGATAAATGAGTCGGGGTTAATTGAATTACTGATTGGGATCGTTGTAATTACTACATTAATATCGTTGTTTATTTATATAAGATATTGGATGGAAAGTATTAATTAGATGAATGAAGGTCAGTTAGTTTTTGATTTAGGCAAAGTCGAAAATTTCGATCCTAATGATTTTTTTATTAGTAAAAGTAACCAGCAAGTTTCATCTTTACTTAATGAAACAAATAATTGGTTCAATGGTTCAGCGGTTGTCTATGGAAAGTCAAAATCGGGAAAGACTCACTTATTAAAAATATGGACAGCTAATAATAACGCTACTTTTCTTAATTGCAATGAGGTAAGTAATTGGAAAAATTTGTCATCTAACTGTAGTTATGCAATTGATAATTTGCATCATCTCAAAGTGGAGAGAGAAAATGATTTTTTTCACTTTTACAATAATTTAGTGCTCAAGAAATTTAAAATACTTTGTTCAGTTGACACAGACGCTAACTTTAAAGTCTCACTAAATGATTTAAGGTCAAGATTTAATTCATTTACTTCTTCTTTTATCGATGATCCAGATGATAAGTTGGTAAAAATCTTAATAGTTAAGTTCTTTAGCGATCTTCAATTAAAAGTAGAAACTAATGTTATTGAATATCTCACTAAACGAGTCGAAAGAGATTATTCTAAGCTATATCAATTTATGGAAAAAATTAATTTTTCTTCTATGCAAACAAAAAGTAAAATTACTATTCCTTTTTTGAGAGATTTTTTGAATTAATGTAATCGCTAAATTTATGTAGTTGCTGGTTGTACATTTTTTTATTTTTCTCTAAACTAATCTCTTTACCTCTAGATGCTTTGATTAGATTTTTATCTGAAATAACCCAGTTCCTTGGTATATTTAGGTTTTGAGCACAGACCTCTCTCCATTTAGAATATTTTTTTAGTAGAGTTTTTTCTTTTTGATTAAAATTTTTTGTTTTAATTTTTTTATATGCAATCTTTGGATTATAAATATCATTATTCTCAGTTAGTTCGTGGTTTTTATTATTAATTTTATTAATTAAATTTCTTTTTTTTATAAAATTAATTAGGTAAGTATAAATTCTTGGTAAATATAAAACATCATTTTCTGCATATGCTAGCTGATTTTTACTAAGTGGCCTTGACTCCCAATCTGAAACTTGATACTTTTTAGACAATTTTATTTTAAAAAGTTTTTCTACTAAATTTGTATAGCCAATTTCATCCCCTCCATGAAGTGCATTATAGGCTATTTGAGTGTCAAAAATATTTTCGATTTTAATATCTAAAGCGTAATTAATCACCTCAATATCTTGCTTAGCTGAATGAATTACTTTTCTTAACTTTTTGTCTATTAATATTTCTTTTAGTTCATTCATATTTATTTGCTTAATTAGAAGCATGTCCACTAAATACACGTTTCGCTGTGTTTTAAATTGAATAGTACATAGTTTCGGCCAGTATGTTCTGTCTCTTTTAAACTCAGTATCTAGATATATAACTTTCTGTGTTTTCAGTAATTTGCATAGATTTTTGAGAGATTTATTGTCTTGGACTATTTTCATAAATCAAACTATATATGAACTTAAATTTAAAGCATGGCAAAATATAGAACACATAATTGTAACGAGTTAAAAGAAAGCGATGAACATAAAGATGTCATGCTCGCTGGATGGATTAATCGTAAGCGAGATCATGGTAATGTCTTGTTTATTGATTTGCGAGACCATTATGGCGTAACTCAGTGTGTCATTGAAAAAACAAATACAAAGCTATTAAAAGAATTTGAAAGTCTAAGAGCAGAATCCGTTATTAAAATAGATGGTAAAGTTATTAAGCGCGATAAAGAAACCATTAATGAATCCCTAGCAACTGGTAAAATTGAGATTTCTGTTGATGCGTTAGAAGTTCTTTCTGCTGCAAATGAATTACCAATGCCTGTATTCGGTGAAAATGATTATCCCGAAGAAATAAGATTAAAGTATAGATTTTTAGACATTAGAAGAGAAGAATTGCATAACAACATTGTATTAAGATCATCCATTATTTCCTATATAAGAGAGTTAATGTCCGAGGCTGGCTTTCTTGAAATGCAGACACCTATATTAACAGCATCAAGTCCCGAAGGGGCCAGAGATTATCTTGTTCCAAGCAGAATTCATCCTGGAAAATTTTATGCCTTACCTCAAGCGCCTCAACAATTTAAACAATTAATAATGGCAGGGGGGTTTGATAAATATTTTCAAATTGCTCCTTGTTTTAGAGATGAAGATGCCAGAGCTGATAGGAGTCCTGGTGAATTTTATCAATTAGACATAGAAATGGCGTTTGTTGAGCAAGATGATGTATTTAATGCTATTGAACCAGTTTTATCTTCAGTATTTAAAAAGTTTTCAAATTTTAAAGTGACTGATTTGCCTTTTCCACGAATTACCTACAAAGAAGCAATGAAAAAGTATGCAACAGACAAACCAGATTTAAGAAATCCAATTGAGGTATGTGATATTACTCAAGAATTTTCTGATGACAACGTTGAATTCAAAGCCTTCAAAAAAGTTATAGATGCTGGTGGGCGAGTACTAGGGATACCTGCACCAAAATCTTCAATGCAACCAAGAAGTTTTTTTGACAACTTAAACAATTGGGCAAAAAAAGAAATGAATGCCCCCGGTCTTGGCTATATTATTTTTGAAGAAATAGACGGCATACTTACTGGCAAAGGCCCAATTGCAAAGTTTATACCAAGCAATATCCAATTAGAAATTGCTAAAAAAGCAAATTTAAACTCAGGAGACTCAATATTTTTTGCATGTGACAAAGGCAAGTTAGTATATGACATTGCTGCAGCAGCAAGAAATAAAATCGGAGAAATTCTTGATCTTGTCGAAAAAGATGTATTTAGATTTTGTTGGATTATAGATTTTCCAATGTACGAGCAGGATAGGGATACAGGTAAAATTGATTTTAGTCATAACCCATTTTCTATGCCACAAGGTGGATTAGAAGCATTAGAAAATAGTGATCCTTTAGATGTTCTGGGATATCAATATGATATTGTTTGCAATGGCATCGAACTATCGTCTGGGGCGATTAGGAATCACATGCCAGAAATTATGTATAAAGCTTTTGAAATTAGCGGCTACACTAAAAAACAAGTACAAGATAAATTTGGGGGAATGATTAACGCATTTTCTTATGGTGTACCACCTCATGGTGGCATAGCACCTGGAATTGACAGAATCGTAATGCTTCTTGCTCAAGAAAAAAACATTAGAGAGGTAATTTTATTCCCTATGAATCAACAGGCGGAGGATCTTATGATGCTTGCCCCAGCAGAGGTTGATATGAAGACGCTGGATGAGTTAAGTTTAAAACTAATACCTAACGAAAAAAATTAAGAACACCCTGTAGTAGCTCCACACGTATCACATTTAAGGCAAGTTCCATTTCTCACTAAGGTAAATGACCCACATTCAGGACACGCATCGCCCTCATAGCCCATCATTCTTGCTGCCTGAATTCTGCTCATCGATGCGTCAGATGTAGCCGCTGAGGATGCACTGCTAGTTCCAGATAGAGATTGCTCTGCAACGACTGAGCTCATATCACCTGAGGAACTTACCACTGAAAGACCATCCTGACTTCTTAAGTAGCCCTGGCTGGATACTTTTTTTACAAGTTTCCAGGGGATCTCATTATTTTTCAGCGTTCCTTCTTCAGCGCCAGTGCCAAGCGAAAAATCTACATCAGTATTATCTGCATGGGCTAGATCATTTCTTCCTAAGTAAGAAACAGCTAATTCTCTGAATACATAATCTAGGATTGATGTAGCATTTTTAATTCTATTGTTTCCTTGAACAACTCCAGCTGGATCAAATCTCGTAAATGTATATGCCTCTACGTATTCTTCTAGCGGTACTCCATATTGAAGTCCAATGGAAATAGCTATGGCAAAATTATTCATCAAACTTCTCAAAAATGCACCTTCCTTATGCATGTCGATAAATATCTCGCCTAAGCTGCCGTCTTCATATTCTCCTGTGTGAAGATATACTTTATGGCCACCAACAATCGCTTTCTGTATATAGCCTTTCCGTCTATCAGGAACCTTATTTCTCGATCCATAAACGATTGAATTTACTGCCTCCTGAGCTACAGCAATTGTTTTTTCAACTTGAGTTTGTTCAGCGGCAATTTGCTCAGATTCTGTGACATCATCATCTTCAACTAATTTTGATGCAAGCGGCTGACTTAGTTTTGATCCGTCTCGGTATAATGCATTGGCTTTTGTTCCTAGTTTCCAAGATAGGAGGTAAGCTTCGTTACAATCTTCTACATCTGAATCAGAAGGCATATTAATTGTTTTAGAAATTGCCCCTGAAATAAAAGGTTGAGCTGCTGCCATCATTCTTATATGGCTTTCAACAGACAAAAATCTTTTTCCTATTCTTCCACATGGATTAGCGCAGTCAAAAACAGCTAAATGCTCTTCTTTTATATAAGGAGAACCTTCTAGTGTCATTGTCCCACAACAATGTGTATTAGCCTCATCTATTTCTTCATTAGAGAAACCCAAGAAAGCAAGCATATTAAAATTTATATCAGCTATTTGCTCATCAGAGATGTTTAATTTTTCTGAGCAGAACTCCTTTCCTAAAGTGAAAGAATTAAATGAAAATCTTATATCAAAAACATTCTTTAGGTTTTGTTCTAGTAATTCTAGCTGTTCATCATCAAATCCTTTTTCTTTAAGCGTCTCGTGATTAATAAAAGGAGCGTCTTTTAAGGTCCCATATCCAACAGCATAATTTATTGTTTCTTCAACTTCTTCATCAGTGTATTGCAGTTGTTTTAATGCTTCAGGAACAGTTCTGTTTATAATCTTAAAGTACCCTCCGCCAGCAAGTTTCTTAAATTTAACCATTGCGAAATCAGGTTCAATTCCAGTCGTATCACAGTCCATGACTAATCCAATAGTGCCAGTAGGGGCTATAACTGTTGTTTGAGCATTTCTATATCCATATTTTTGACCACCTTCATAAGCTTCATCCCAAGCCTTTTGGGCCTCTTTCCCCAGATTAGTATCCCTTAAATTCTCAACAATAAATGGTACAGGGTTTATATTTAAATCTTCATACCCATCAGTATTGCCATACGCTGCTCTCTTATGATTTCTTATTACGCGGAGCATATTCTTAGCATTTTGCTGATAGCCAGGGAATGGACCCTGTTCAGACGCAATCTCTGCTGAAGTTGCATAGGATATACCAGTCATTAATGACGTTATTGCCGCACAGTTTGATCTACCTTCTTCACTATCATATGCAACACCTTTTGACATAAGATATCCACCTAGATTTGCGTATCCCAATCCAAGAGTTCTGTATTCATATGATAGTTTTGCAATTTCTTTAGAAGGAAATTGTGCCATCATAACTGATATTTCTAGTATAAGAGTCCAGACTCTGACTGCGTGCTTGAATAAAGTTGTATCAAGACACTTATTCTCGTCCATAAAAGTCATTAAATTGAGCGAAGCTAAATTACAGGCAGTGTTATCTAGAAACATGTACTCAGAGCATGGATTTGACGCACGGATTTCACCACTATCTGGACATGTATGCCAATCATTAATTGTTGTATGAAACTGTATACCAGGGTCTGCGCATGCCCATGCTGAATATCCAACCTGATCCCACAGCTCTTTTGCGTTTACAGTTTTGTTGATTGACCCGTCGGTTCTATTTACTAAATTCCATTCTTTATCATTTATAACTGCATCAAGGAATTCATCTGTTACACGAACAGAGTTGTTAGAATTTTGACCTGATACTGTTACGTATGCTTCTGAGTCCCAATCTGTATTATAAGTTTCAAATTCAATTGACTTATATCCTTGTTTTGCAAAATGAATTATTCTTTGAATATAATTTTCAGGTACTTCACTTCGTCTTGCAGCGATAATTTCTCTCTTAAGAGCAGGGTTTTTCGATGGCTCAAAACAGCTTTCTCCGTCTGCTTCACAGTTGTGACATGCGCTCATAATACTTTTAAGATGTTTTGAGCAAATTTTTGAACCAGTGACGATGGATGCAACTTTTTGTTCTTCTGTAACTTTCCATTTAATAAATTCTTCTATGTCTGGATGGTCAATGTCTACTACCACCATTTTAGCGGCTCTTCTTGTAGTTCCTCCAGATTTTATAGCACCAGCTGCTCTATCACCAATCTTTAAAAAACTCATCAAACCAGATGATTTTCCACCGCCCGACAATCCTTCTGTGGAACCCCTTAAACTAGAAAAATTTGTCCCTGTTCCTGAGCCATATTTAAATAATCGAGCTTCTCTAACCCAAAGATCCATAATACCGCCATCATTAACAAGATCATCATCAATGCTTTGTATAAAACAAGCATGGGGCTGGGGCCTTTCATAAGAACTAGATGATTTAGTAAGTTTGCCGTTTTCATGATCAACATAAAAGTGACCTTGAGATGGCCCGTCTATGCCATAAGCCCAATGCAAGCCCGTATTGAACCATTGAGGACTGTTTGGAGCAATCATTTGGTTAGCCAACATATACCTAACTTCATCAAAAAAAGCTTTTGCATCCTCTTCTGATGAGAAATATCCACCTTTCCATCCCCAATATGTCCAGGCTCCAGCTAGTCTATCAAAAACTTGTTGAGAGTTTTTTTCTGATGAGTAATTGAGATCACCTGACTCTTCGTCTGCTATTCTTGGAGATAACCATGAAGGTATATTTCTTTCTTCATTTCTCTTAAGCTTGTTGGGAACTCCTGCCTTTCTAAAATATTTTTGTGAAAGTATATCACTTGCAACTTGACTCCACTGTTCGGGTACTTCGAAATCCTTCAGTTCAAAAACGATAGAACCATCAGGATTTCTTATTTCTGTTGAAACTTTCTTAAATTTAATATTTTGATATGGAGATTGATTATCACTCGTAAATTCTCTATTTATTTTCATTTTTTTTCCTTATTAACAATAACAGTTTAAAGCAAGAACAAGTTAAGAGTGGTTCTGACCGTTTTATTACCAGAATGTTAATTGAGTAACTTTCTAGATTTCCAATATTTATTATTTGAAAAATGAAGTCAACATGTTGTGTAAAAAAAATTTAAAACCACTATATAAAGTGATAAAAGTGTGGTTAATATTAGAATATGCTTTTATTTCAATGGCTTAAATGGTCACTATAATTTAAATTCTGTTGAAAAACCTGTTAATTTAAATAAATATAGTTTGGACTTATGATTAGAGAATTATTTACTTGGTGGAATGGCCAAACACTGGGAACCCGATTATGGACATATTTTAATGGTACATATGCTGGAAAAGATAGCCAAGGTAATAAATACTTCCATAATAAAAAAGATACTAAAAGGTGGGTTATATATGCAGATGAGGTTGAATCTACCCACGTGAATCCAGAGTGGAATAATTGGCTAAGGTTTACGTCTAGGGTAAAAACTTCTGAAACAGAAAAATATAAATGGCAAAAAAATCATCTTTCAAATCAAACTGGGACTGAAAATGCTTACGATCCCGAAAGAAATAATACCAATGAAAGCTCTAAAAAAAGAAATGATGATTATATTAAATGGACTCCATAGAAATTTAGGCAAGTTAGTATTTATTTTTATAATTTTGAATATAATTTCATCGAATGCAGATGAAATTAAGATTGTACCACTTATCAATCTTGAGGAGATTGAGCCATCTTATGATGAAGACATTGTTTTAAACAATGCAGAGCAATTTACTGAAACCAAACAAAATGACAATGAAATTTCCAATAATAATGTTATTATGGCTGAAATTAGCATATTAAATAAAATCACTACTAATGTAGATAGAGTCAAGCTGCCCCTTAAAGAAAACTATCTGTACCAAGATTTAAAGATATATCCAATTGATTGTCACTTAAGTGGACCTTATGAAAAAAGTGAAGTTGGAATATACCTAAATATTCACCATAAAGACTCTCAAGAAAAAATTTTTAATGGATGGATGCTTAAGTCATTACCATCAATTTCATCAATGGAACATCCAATATATGACATATGGGTTGAAGATTGCATCTAAGTTAAAGTTTACTTATATTTTTTTCTAGCCAGTTAATTGGTACAGCTCCATTTTTAAAATCATTTGAGGAAAGTATTTTTTTATGTAGATCAATGTTTGTTTCTATTCCATCAATTACAATTTCATTAAGTGATCTTAGCGCTCTTTTAATGGCGTGATTTCTGGTTCTGCCTGTTACAATAAGCTTTGCTAAGAGATTGTCATAGTAATGGGGTACTTTATAGCCAGAATATATAAATGTATCTAATCTAATTCCATTACCTGCTGGCGGATGATACATTTTAATTGTTCCTACGGAAGGTTTAAAATCATATGAGTTTTCAGCGTTTATTCGACATTCTATTGAGTGTCCTAAAGGTTTAATATTATCTTGAGATGTAAATATTTTATCACCTGCAGCTACACATATTTGTTCTCTTACTAAATCAATTCTTGTTAACATCTCAGTTATAGGGTGTTCAACTTGCAATCTTGTATTCATTTCCATAAAATAAAATTCATTATCGGCGAATAAGAATTCAAGTGTGCCCAAACCTAGATAGCCCATTTTCTCCATTGCTTCGACACATATTCTGAATAGCTCCTCCTTTTTGTCTTGATTGATTTCAGGGGCTAGTGCTTCTTCAACTACCTTCTGGTTTCTTCTTTGAATTGAACAATCTCTTTCGTGCAAATGAAGGAAATTATTGTGACTGTCACAGATTACCTGAATTTCAATATGTCTTGGTGAGTCAATAAATTTTTCAATGTAAATAGCGTCATTCCCAAAAAAAGATAATGCTTCTTGTTTTATGATGGGCAAAGTATTGGTTAACTCTTTCTCATTATGAACTACTTGCATTCCTCTGCCACCACCACCCGCACTTGCTTTTAAAAGAACAGGAAATCCAATTTTTTTTGATGTTTTTATTGCATCATTAATGCCTATTATTGCACCGTCAGAGCCAGGTACAGTTGGGACTCCGTATTGTCGCATTATTTTTTTTGCCTCAATCTTATCACCCATCATACTGATATGTTTGTGCTTAGGGCCTATAAATGTTAATTTGTGATCATCGAGCATTTTAGCAAATGAGGCATTTTCAGATAAAAAACCGTATCCTGGATGAACTGCCTGTGCACCAGTAATTTCGCAAGCAGATATAATTGCGTGTGCATTCAAATAACTTTTATTTACTGGATTTGGTCCTATGCAAACACTTTCATCAGCTATTCTGACGTGCATTGACTCCGCGTCAGCCTCACTATGAATAGCTACAGTTGATATGCCAAGTTCTTGACATGCTCTATTAATTCTAACCGCGATTTCGCCCCGGTTAGCAATTAATACTTTATCAAACATTTATTCTATCAGCATTAAAGGCTGCCCAAACTCGACTGCCTGTTCGTTTTCAACAAGTATTTTTAGAACCTTACCCTGAAGAGAGGATTCAATTGGATTCATAGTTTTCATTGCTTCAATAATAAGTAAAGTTTGCCCTGATTTAACCTGACTGCCAACATCAACAAATTTATTAGCTCCTGGTTCAGGTTGAAGATAGACAGTTCCTACCATTGGAGACTTTATTGCTCTAGGGTCATTTTTCAAATTAGACTCTAAATCTTCTACTTGTTCATTATTAGCTTGCAATGAAGTTGATGGAATTGTTTTAGCTGCTGCTTTAGAAACTGAAACTGAAAAATTACCATCCGAATAAGAAATTTCTGTAAGATCCAAATCTTCTAATATTTTTGCTAAATCCTTTATTGGTTTAGCGTCAATTTCTTTTTTTGTTTTATTTGACATAAGTATTTATATTAGTTCATGAATAGCATCAACAGCAAGCAAATAACTATTGGATCCAAATCCACATATTACCCCATTTACCGCTTTACTAATAAAAGAGTGGTGCCTAAAGTCCTCACGCGTGAATAAATTCGTCATATGTATTTCAATTTTAGGAACTTCAATTGCAAGCAGTGCGTCTAAGACTGCTACTGAAGTATGCGAAAAGCCAGCGGCGTTTATTATTAACCCACTGGAAGTTTGATTAGAACTTTGAATGTGATCTACAATTTCACCCTCTGAATTCGATTGAAAAAATGAAGGACTGATTTCATAATTCCTTTTAGATATATGCAACCTTATCAATTCATGAATTTCATTTAAAGTTTGAGATCCATAAATTTCTGGTTCACGTTTTCCTAACATATTTAAATTTGGACCATCAATAAATACAATATTTTTCATCGTTGCTATCAATATATATTATTTAATTTGTATTTGTAGACAGTTCTTTCTTTAATATTTCAATTAAATCATACGTTCGGTACCACTCTGGAGTATTATCTTTAATATCACTCATTGCTTTTAAAGCAAATTCATAAGATAGAGATTTTTCACCAATTAAGAAATAACGTTCGGCAGTAGCGTAATTTGCAAGAGAAATATCATCAATTTTAGCATATGCTCTAGCTAACAAATACCAAGAATAAGCATTTTTAGGATTTAATTGTATTGATCGTTTTAAATAATAGATACTATCTTCTATTTTTTTAATATTTTCTGAAGACAATAAATAGTTACCCAGCATCATCATATAAAGGTCATTTTCTTTACCTAAATCATTTAACGAATTTGTTTGATAATAAATAGCTTCTTCAAACATTTGATCTGCAAAATATATTTCCCCTATAAATTCCTTGAAATATGGATTATATTCATCTTCGTGAATTAGAGTTTCAAGTATTTCTATAGATTTTTTATAGTCACCATTTAAATAACTTGATACGGCTCTTGCATATAGATCAGAAGCGCTATCTGATTCATATACTGCAATTGTTTCTTCATAGGAGTGAGTGAAACCAAAAAGTTTAGCCTTTAACAAATTAAATTTATTTTCAAGCTTTATATCTTTTTTAAAATCACAGTCTTCTCTATTCTTTAAAGCTAATCGAATCCAATTTTGTCTATCTTGTGGAGTAGGGTGAGTTGATCTGTAATTATCAAATTTTGTATCAATATTAAATTCATTAAAATTTAATCTTTCTAAAAATTTTGAGAGATATGAAGCATCTATCATACTGCTACAAAGAATAGATACTGCTTTTTGATCAGCTGCTGCTTCTTGCGTTCTTGAATAATAAGTATAAGAATCACTTACGGCCGCCTGTCCCACCATAATTCCTGCGAAGCCTGCATCAGTTGCGCCAGTCATCAAGCCTATAATTCCGAGTAAGTATATGGGCATTGCTTTTCCAGAAATATTTGAGATTTCTTCCGAAGTTCTAAAAATATGTCCCCCCTGTATATGCGCTAATTCGTGAGCAATAACCGCAGCATATTCACGATAATCCCCAGCTTGAATAATTAGTTCTGTGTTTATAAAGATATTTTTACCTCCGGTTACGAATGCATTGACCTGATTGCTTTTTATGTAATAAATATTTATGTCTTCCATTTCTATATTGCTATCTCTCAATAATATTTTAATGATACCATTTGTAAATTCTTCTAATTCAGTATCTCTGATAACTTCAATGGCTTTAAGTGAGTTATTTATAGTTAAAAGAAATATGATATTAAAAAAAAATAGAGCTATGACTCTATTCACTTTTGCCACCAACCTGATTTTTTATCTTTTATTTCTTTTATAGGAGATAAAATTAAATTTTCAGCTTTAGGTCTTATTTTAGATTTTTTAACTGTCGTGATTTTCTTTTTTAGTGGTATTGACTTCTTTTTTATAGTTTTTTTCTTAGGGTTTTTTTGACTTTTTTTTACTTTAGTATCTTCTGCTTGAATATCTATGTTAGAATTATTTAATGTTATATCATCAATGAAAGAAATTTTTATTTTTAACTCTTTTTCGATATCGTTAATATCATTTTGAAAATTGTCTATTAAATATTTTTTCATAAACGGATTAATATTTACAGTAAGTGATTTATTCTTTTTATCATTTATTTTTTCTTTGATGCTATAAATAGCCTTTAACGCACTTGAATGCTGACTTAATTCAGTTTTCCATTCAATGAAACTCTGCCTCAATCTTTGCCTTGACATCTCTAAGAGACCGAATTGACTAATTCTTGAAACT
>CACHYW010000012.1 GCA_902584215.1 uncultured Pelagibacteraceae bacterium | reverse complement strand
ATTTATGGGAAAAACGGATATATTTATTAAACCAGGTTATAAATTTAAAGTTGTAGATATATTATTAACAAATTTTCATTTACCTAAATCAACATTGCTATTACTTATTTCTGCATTTAGTGGAACCGAAGAGATAAAAAAAATGTACAACCATGCAATAAAAAATAATTATCGTTTTTTTTCATATGGAGACGTAAGTTTACTATATAAAAATGACTGATTTTCAGATTACTCATAAAGATGGAAATGCCCGTAGAGGTAAACTCAATACAAAAAATGGCGTTATTAATACACCTGCATTCATGCCCGTTGGAACTGCGGCAACAGTAAAAGCTATCTTTACAAAAGATTTATACGAAACGAACTCAGAAATAATATTAGGAAATACGTATCACTTAATGCTAAGACCTGGATCCTCTCAAATTAAAGAATTTGGAGGTCTTCATAAATTTATGAATTGGAATAAACCAATTTTAACTGACTCTGGCGGTTATCAAGTATACTCATTGTCAAATCTTAGAAAGTTATCAGAAGAGGGTGTTGAGTTCTCATCACACATTGATGGAAAGAAAATATTTGTATCACCTGAAAAATCTATTGAGATACAAACTGATTTAAACTCAGATATAGTTATGGCATTCGATGAGTGTACTCCTTATCCAGCGAAGCATGATGAAGCAAAAAAATCAATGGAATTATCAATGAGGTGGGCAAGTAGGTGTAAGGAGTATTTCAATGATCATAACACAAATAAACTATTTGGTATTGTTCAAGGAAGTACTTACGAAGATCTAAGACATCAGTCTGCTAGTTTATTAAGTGATATTGGATTTGATGGTTATGCGGTTGGAGGTTTAGCTGTTGGAGAAACCCAAACTCAAATGTTTGATGTGCTGGATTATACAGTTTCGCAGCTTCCAATAGAAAATCCCCATTATTTAATGGGGGTAGGTAAGCCTGATGATATCATTGGAAGTGTTGCTCGTGGTATTGATATGTTTGACTGTGTGTTGCCTACACGCAATGGACGAAATGGACAAGCTTTTACTAAATCAGGACCAATTAATATAAGAAATGCTAAATATAAAAGCTTGAATGAGTCAATTGATCCAGAAAGCAATAATCCTATTTGTAGAGACTACTCTGCTGGATATATTCATCATTTGTTTAATGCAAAAGAAATGTTAGGAGGAATGCTTTTATCTTTGCATAACATATATTTCTACCAAGAATTGATGAGCAACATTAGGACTTCAATTGAAAATAATGAATTTGAGAAATTTAAATCTAATTTTCTATCAAAATACTTGGATTAATTTATTTGCCTTTAAATTTAGCTTTCTGCTTTTGAATAAATGACATTACACCGATTTTACTATCCTCAGTTTTTCCTGCAATAGTTTGAGCTTTACTTTCAGCTGAAATCTGCTCTTCAAATGTATTAGCAAAGCTATCCCAATATAGTTGTTTCATTAATCCTAGTGCGACTGTTGGTCCTTCAGCAAGGTTAGTTGCTGCATCCATTACAGTTGAAATTAACTTGCCGTCTTCAACAACATGATTTATTAGTCCCCAATCAAGCGCTTTATCAGCTGAAACTTTTTCACCAATTAATGAAAATTCTAATGCACGGGCCATTCCAATCTTTCTTGGTATCACGAAAGTAGAGCTTGCATCTGCTACCAGGCCAATAAACTTAAATGCTTGATAAAAATATGAAGACTTTGCAGCATAAACTATGTCGCCAAAAATACCAAGTGAGCACCCTGCTCCTGCAGCAACTCCATTAACAGCAGTTATGAGGGGTATTTTTAAATTTTTAAGATCAATTAAAAAAGGATGATAATGTTCTTCCAAGGCTTTTCCAGGGTCAATATCCTCAAAACTAGATTGTCCAGCCCCTTCGATTAGATTTGCCCCGGCGCAAAACCCTCTTCCAGCGCCAGTAATGACAAGACACCTTGTTTCCAATTCATTATTTATAATCATTCTTATGTAACGATGAAGCTCTGAAATCATCTCTAATGAGAGTGCATTTAGACGGTCAGGGTCATTTAAAGTTAATAATGTTACGTTGCCAATATTTTCAAACTTTACTATTTCAGACATTAAAATATTAATATACCTTTAAAACCAAACAAAAAAGTATATTTTTAAAATATATATAAGTATAATAATTACTGAGGATTACAATGGGATTAGGCGGAATATCAAGTAACGATGGATTACCAGAAACTAGTCTGGATTTTATGACTGAAAAGTTATTAAAACTAAAAGAACCATTCTTACAAAGTTTTAACCCTAGCGCCAAGTCACGAAAAGATAGAATAAACAGAGTAATACAATTAATTGAAGAAAATTCTGATGCTCTGCACACTGCAATTTCAAAGGATTTTGGATCAAGGCATGAGCAAATGAGTCAGTTAACTGATACATTAGCTACTGTCTCTCACGCAAAACATGTTCTAAAGAAAATTGATCAATGGATGAGACCTGAAAAGAGAAAAGCCAGATTCCCATTAAATTTATTAGGTTCGTCAGCTTATGTGCAGCACCAACCTTATGGAGTTATTGGAATAATTGCTCCATGGAATTTTCCAATTTCATTATCTTTAGGCCCTCTTGTAGAAGTCTTTGCCGCAGGAAATAATGCTATGATCAAATTATCTGAATTTGTTCCTGAAACATCTAAACTTGTTGAAGAACTTGTTAATAAATATTTTTCAGAAGAGGAATTAGTTGTAATTAATGGAGGAGTTGAAACTTCATCAAATTTCACGTCACTTTCCTTTGATCATCTTCTTTACACAGGCTCAACTGCGGTTGCTAAAAAAGTTTGTGCAGCTGTAGCAAATAATTTAGTGCCAGTTACACTTGAACTTGGTGGCAAATCACCTGTTGTTATTGGTGACAAAGTAGATATGAAAAAAAGTGTTCAGCAAATAATGACTGGGAAAACAGTAAATGCAGGGCAGATCTGTATTGCTCCAGACTATACATTCATTCCAACAACAAAAGTTGATGAGTTTATTGATAATGCAAAGGATTTTGTCCAAACATCGTTTCCAACACTAAAAAATAATCCTGACTATACGTCCATCATTCACTTAAATCACTACGAAAGGCTCAACGCTTTAGTTGATGATGCAAGATCAAAAGGCGCACAAATTGTAGAGTTAAATCCATCAAATGAAGACTTCAGTCAGCAAGAGCATCATAAGATACCTCCGACGTTAATTTTAAACCCTACTGAAGATATGATAGTTATGCAGGAAGAAATATTTGGACCAATTATGCCAGTTAAAACATATGAAAACTTTAATGATGTTATTAGTTATATTAACTTAAAGCCTAAAGCACTTGCTCTTTATTACTTTGGAAATTCCAAGAAAGAAATTAACAGAATTATTAATGATACCTCATCTGGTCAGGCGGTTTTCAATGAATGGGGTTTCCAATATGCATATGACGATTTACCCTTTGGAGGAGTTGGTCCAAGTGGTTCAGGAGCATATCATGGAAAAGAAGGTTTTAAGAACTTCAGTCATAACAGAGCTGTTGTAAAAGCACAAAAATTACTTAACCTTTGGTCAATGGTTGGTGCACCTTATACAGAAAAAACTGACAAAGCAGCTAAAAGATTTTAGTTTTTTATAGGATTGCTTCAGCAGAAATTTTCTTAGAGTTTTCACTTATAAACTTGAATCTCAGTTCAGGCTTTTTCCCCATTAGGGCATCAACCGATTTGAGTGTGCTTTTTTTATCTTTTGATGCAATTTGCACCTTGAGCAATGTTCTGTTATTGGGTGACATAGTTGTTTCCTTTAATTGAGCTGGCATCATTTCACCAAGTCCTTTAAATCTATTAATATTTACTTCACTTCCTTTAAATTCCTTCTTAATTATCTCATCTTTATGCTTATCATTTATTGCATATGAAATTTTTGATCCCTTCGTAATCCTATAAAGAGGAGGTACTGATAAATACAAATGGCCTTCATCTATAAGCTTTGGAAATTCCTTATAAAAAAATGCCATTAGCAATGTTGAGATATGCGCTCCATCAACATCAGCATCAGTCATGATAATAATTTTCTCATACCTTATATCTTTTGAATTAAATTTTTCGCCTCTCTTGCAACCAATGGCTTGCACTAAATCAATAATTTCTTGATTGGCGTTAATTTTTTCTCTTCCAGCACTTACTACGTTCAATATTTTTCCTCTCAATGGTAAAATCGCTTGAGTTTTACGGTCTCTTGCTTGTTTCGCTGACCCCCCAGCTGAGTCTCCTTCTACTAAAAATATTTCTGTGCCTTTATTTCCATCTATGGAACAATCCGCTAGTTTCCCCGGCAATGTTGTTTTTTTTCTTTTTATATTTTTATCAATTATTTGATTTGATCTATCTTGCAGTCGCAATTGAGATCTATTGAAAGCATATAGAAATAACTCCTCAGCAGATTTAGTTTTTGAAGTGAGCCATTGTTCAAATAATATTTTAACTTTGCTCTCTATCTTTCTTCCCGGTTCAATACTCGATAGTTTTTCTTTCGTCTGTCCTTGAAATTCTGGATTTTCGAGAAATACAGATAGAACAGAAGCTGAAGATCCAAATAAGTCTTCCTGATTTATTTGAGATGATTTTTTTTCGTACTTTAATTTTGAAAATTCTTTAAATGCTTTGAATACACCTGATTTGAATCCACTCTCATGCGTCCCTCCCATATGCGTTTTTATTGTATTACAGTATGACTCATAGATTGGTTCTATGGCATCAAACCAATTGATAATTCCTTCTATCTTTCCATCTTCGTCACTAATTTTTGTGTTAAAATAAAAGGGGTCTTCAAATATTGGATCTTGTGGTGAACACAGGCTATGAAGATAATCCTTTATCCCATCTGAATAGTGCAGTTTGTCTTTAATGGGAACATTCTTTTTTGAAACAGATTTATCACAAGACCAATGAATCTCAACATCTGGTATTAAGTAAGCTTTTGCTTTGGCCATGTTATAAATAATCGAAGAATCGAAATAGGCGTCATCACCAAAGATTTCAGTGTCTGGTGAAAAAACTATTCTTGTGCCTTTTTTCAATGTGCCTTTTGTGGAAGATTTTAATTTTGTTTTAGGATTACCTTGTTGGTAAACCTGCGAGAAATATTTTTTATCTCTCGTAATTTCAAGTGTTAATTTTTTTGAAAGAGCATTAACTACTGAAATACCAACACCATGCAATCCTCCGGATGTTTTATAGCTATTATTAGAAAATTTTCCTCCTGAATGAAGTGTAGTCATGATGACTTCAGCAGCAGGTATTTTGAATTTAGGATGCTTGTCAACTGGAATGCCTCTGCCATTGTCGGATATTTCAATAGTTGAGTTATTTTTTAGGTTTATTTCTACTTTATTTGCGTGACCAGCTACTACTTCATCCATTGAGTTATCAAGCACCTCACTCACTAGGTGATGCATTGCTAAAATGTCAGTGCCACCAATATACATGCCTGGTCTTTTTCTAACTGGCTCTAAACCCTCAAGGACCTCAATATCCTTTGCTGTATAACTTTTGCTTGATTTACTAACTATTTTATTTTTTGGCTTTCTTTTTTTGGGCGATTTTTTCTTGATATTTTTTTTTCTCATGAATAGTTCTATTACTAACAAGATTCTTTACTTTGTGTAATATTTTATTAGTCTAACGACATGAAATTATTAGAGTTTTGCCATGCCAATTATTGAATCAAAAATCATGATCAATTCAAAATCTTTTAAGAAGAACCAGCAGGATCATGCAAAATTGATACAAGAAGTCAGAACTTTAGAGAAAAAAATTGCTGATAACTCAGCCAGATCAAAAGAAAAGTTTGAAAAAAGAGGCCAACTATTGCCACGAGATAGACTTAAAAAGCTTCTTGATCCCGGGAGCTTTTGGCTTCCACTGTCAACTTTAGCTGGGTACAAGATTGGTGATGATGATGGAGAAAAGAGCATTGGGTGGGGCAATGGCATTGGAGGTATAGGATACGTTTCAGGAGTAAGATGCATGATTGGTGTATCAGATGCAGGCATCAAAGGGGGAAGCAGTTCAGCAATGGGCGTTGAAAAAGGACTAAGAGGGGCACAGATGATTTTTGAAAACAAATTACCTTTTATCCAATTGATTGAAAGTGCAGGCGCCAATTTACTTCGACAAACAGATATGTTTATTAAAGGTGGAAGAAGTTTTGCAAATTTAGCAAAAATGTCTGCTATGGGAATCCCAACGATAGGTGTTGTGCATGGATCGTCGACTGCCGGTGGTGCATACCAAACTGGATTATCTGATTACATAATAGTTGTTAAAGAAAGATCTAAGATATTTCTTGCGGGCCCACCTCTACTTAGAGCTTCATTAGGTGAAATAGCAACCGATGAAGAAATTGGTGGAGCAGATCTACATTATGCAGTGTCTGGCCTAGCAGAGTATATGGCTAAAGACGATGCTCACGCAATTGAGATAGCGCGTGATGTTATGAAAAATATTGGATGGGATAATGATTTTGAGACCACACAAAAGAATGAATACAAAGAACCGATTTATTCGCCTGATGAGCTAACAGGAGTTGTCCCGGTTGACTATAAGTCGCCTTATGATTGTCGAGAAGTAATTGCAAGAATAACTGATGGATCTGAATTTTTAGAGTTCAAAGAGGGATGGGGTAAAACTCTGATTACGGGTCATGCTAGCATCCATGGCTATAAAGTTGGCATACTTGCAAATAATGGTCCTATATTTTCTGAAAGTGCAAACAAGGCTACTCAATTTATACAGATATGCTCTCAGTCAAATACCCCACTTATCTTCTTACAAAATATTACTGGTTTTATGGTGGGGACAAAGGAAGAAGCAAAAGGTATGATTAGACACGGATCAAAAATGATACAGGCAGTTACAAATTGTACAGTTCCAAAGATAACTCTAAGAATAGGGGCATCTTTCGGTGCAGGTGAATATGGGATGGCTGGAAGGTCTTATGACCCAAGATTTTTGTTTTCGTGGCCAAATGCAAAAATGAGTGTAATGGGTGGTGAGCAAGCTGCAAGAACTATGGCTCAGGTTGCTATGGAGGGCGCTGAAAAAAAAGGAATGGATCCTAAAAAAATCTACGGAGAAAATCTTGAAATGTTAGAAGGCATGAAGAAAAAAATAATTGATCAATACCGTGAAGAGGGCGAGGCTATTTTTTGTTCAGCTAGACTTTGGGATGATGGAATAATTGATCCAAAAGATACAAGAAAAATATTGGGCGAATGTCTAAATATTATTAGTGACGGAGATAAAAGAGAATTAAAGCCAAATACATTTGGCGTAGCGAGAATGTAATTAGTTTTTTCCTGGCAATATATCTAAATACTTAGAAATAATTCCAAGCATTACTTCATCGGAACCACCTCCGATTGATCCAAGGCGACCATCCCTGTATGCTCGAGAGATAGGGGTTTCATCCATAAATCCCATTCCTCCCCAAAACTGCAGACATTCATCATTTACTTTTCGTGCAAGCCGTGTTGATTTTAATTTTGACATAGAAGCAAGTTTTGTGCAGTCACCTCCGTTGACATGTATATCTATACCTTTCCAGGTTAAAGCTTTTAGAGCCTCGACTTCTGTCATGAGTTCAGATAATTTAAAGTGAACAACCTGGTTATCGAGGATTGGTTTTCCAAATGTTTTTCTTTGTCTTGTGTAATCAATTGTTTGATTAATAGCGAGTTCGCATGACGTGTAGTTTGCTATGGCTGCGTACAATCTTTCTTCTTGAAATTGCATCATTTGATACACAAATCCTTTACCTTCTTCTCCTACTAAATAGCTTTGAGGAACCCTAACATCCTCAAAAAATATTTCTGCTGTATCAGAAGAGTGCATTCCCATTTTTTTTAATTTTCTATTTATGGTTACTCCCTTGGCACGTTTTCCATTTTCTTTAAGAGGCACACAAATTAAAGACTTATTTAAGTGTTTGTTTTTTGCAAAGTTATCAGTATTAGCGAGCATACACATCCAGTCAGCCTGAGTACCATTTGTAATCCACATCTTGGACCCGTTGATAATATAATCATCGCCATCTTTTATGGCATGCGTTTTGATTGCTGCGACATCTGATCCAGCGCTTGGTTCTGACACTCCTAAGCAAGACACAAAATCACCAGAAATCGAAGGTTTTAGAAATTGTTCACAAACTTCTTCACTTCCAAACCTAGCAAGAGCGGGCGTTGACATGTCAGTTTGCACACCTATAGCCATTGGTACACCACCGCATTTTATGTGCGCCATGGCTTCATTTAAAACAGCACCGTATGAATAATCTAACCCTGCACCACCGTATTTTTCAGGTTTTGTGACGCCAAGAAATCCCTGATCACCAAGTTTTTTGAAAAGATCATGTGCAGGAAATATTTCATTTTCTTCCCATTCATCTACATGTGGATTTATTTCTTCTTCTATAAATCTGAGGGCAGATCTTTTTAATTCCTCGTGTTCTGTAGTTAATTCCATTTTTTAATTCCTTTAGGTAACTATAAATTAACTTTATTTAAGAAAATTTCAATAATTACGTAAATAATCAAACGCTGAAATAGTTTTTAAATTCAATTGGGTGAGGGGAATGCTCTAGGTCGTGCACTTCTTCCATTTTTAGTTCAATATACCCGTCAATTTGATCATCAGTAAATACGCCACCTTCAGTTAAAAATCCTCTATCTTTATCAACGCAGTCTAGAGCTTCTCTTAGAGATCCACATACAGTTGGCAACTTTTTTACTTCAGCATCCGAAAGCTCATAGAGATCTTCATCTGCTGCTTTTCCTGGATCAATTTTATTTTTTATGCCATCCATTCCAGCCATCAGCATTGCAGAAAAAGCTAAGTAAGGATTTGCTGAAGGATCAGGAAATCTTACTTCTACTCTTTTACCTTTAGGGCTGTTAGATACAGGTATTCTGCATGATGCAGACCTGTTTCTCGCTGAGTAAACTAATATTACGGGAGCTTCAAAGCCAGGTATTAATCTTTTGTAACTATTTGTACTAGCGTTTGTAAAAGCGTTAAGGGCCTTGCCATGTTTAATTATTCCACCAATATAGTTTAAAGCCATATCTGATAGGCCTGCATATTTATCGCCTGCAAATAAAGGTTTTCCATTTTTCCAAATTGATTGATGCGTATGCATGCCTGTACCGTTATCACCTTTAACAGGCTTAGGCATAAATGTTGCAGTTTTACCAAAAGCGTTTGCAACCATGTGAACTCCGTACTTATAAAGTTGCATTGCATCACCTTGTTTCAACAAGGTATCAAACAAAAGACCTAATTCATGTTGACTTGGAGCAACCTCGTGGTGATGTTTCTCCATTTTTAAACCTAAATTTTTTAACTCTTCTAGAAACTCAGTTCTAATGTCTTGAGCACTATCTACAGGAGGAACAGGAAAGTAACCCCCTTTTACACCTGGTCGATGAGCCAAATTACCACTTTCATAATTCTTTCCAGAGTTATACGGTCCTTCAGTGCTATCAATTTCAAACATTGATTTATTCATATCAACCTGAAATTTAACATCATCAAACACAAAAAATTCAGCTTCTGGTCCAATATAAACAGTGTCACCAACACCACTGCTTTTTACAAATTCCTCGGCTTTTCTTGCAGTACCTCTCGGGTCTCTCTCGTAAGACTCTTTGGTTACGGCATCAAGGATATCGCAGAACACCATCATTGTAGGTTGAGCTGTGAATGGATCCATCACTGTGGTTGATAAGTCTGGCCTGAGCACCATGTCAGACTCATTAATAGCTTTCCAACCAGCTATTGAAGACCCATCAAAAAAAACACCCTCTATCAATAGACTTTCATCTACAACAGAGCAATCCATCGTCAAATGTTGAAGTTTACCTCTTGGGTCAGTGAACCTAAGGTCCAAGTACTTTACCCCGCCATCTTTGATTTTCTTTAAAGCGTCATTAACCGTTGTCATTAAAATATTTCCCAATACATTTAGCCAGTAAATGAATTAAATACATTTACTGAGCTAATGTCTAGTTAGTTAATGACTACTTGGTTAATGTCCCAACAATATGAGCAAGTATTTTGTATGGATCAGCATTAGAAGCTGGCCTTCTGTCTTCTAAATATCCATTCCAATTATGCTCAACGGTGTAAACAGGAATTCTTATACTTGCCCCTCTGTCACTTACACCATATGAAAATTGGTCAATGCTCTGAGTTTCATGAAGACCGGTAAGTCTCATATCATTATCTGGTCCATAGGCAGCAATACCTTCTTCATGAACCTTACCTAATTTATCGCACATAGAAGAAAATAGTTCTTCTGAACCGCCAGTACGCATTTGTTCATTTGAGAAATTCGTATGCATACCTGAACCATTCCAGTCACCTGTTTTTGGTTTTGGATGAATATTTACACCAACACCATGTTCTTCAGCGATCTTGAATAAAAGATACCGACTTACCCATAAATCATCAGCTGCTTTAATGCCTTTACCAAAACATTGATACTCCCATTGCCCAAGCGCAACTTCCGCGTTCGTACCTGTCAAAGTAATTCCTAGGTCGGTACATGCCTTTAAATGTGCATCAGAAATTTTTCTTCCAACAACATTTCCAGCTCCAACTCCACAATAGTATTCTCCTTGCTCTCTTGGTGTACCATCTTCCCATCCAAGTGGTTCACCTGTTTTAGAATTTGTAAAAAAGAACTCTTGTTCAAAACCAAACCACCATTCATCAGTTACTAAATCAGCTGCTGCAGCTCTGAAGTTTGAAGGGTGAGTTGTATGATCTGCTGCTTGAACTTGAGTCATTACCAAATCATGACCATTTGGATTTGTGTATGTTTGAACTGGAAGAAGCAAACAGTCTGAACTTCCACCTTCTGCCTGTTGCGTCGATGAACCATCAAATGACCAGTCTGGTGCTGTTGTTTCTGTTGTAGCTTTAACTTTACTTCTCATGAATGGTTCAGGTTTATAACCATCCAACCAAATATATTCATAAGTTTTTATATCTGACATTTTAATTTTCCTTTCTCTGTTTGATTTTACAATGCATCAGAACCAGTTTCTCCGGTTCTAATCCTAAGAACAGTATCTATATTTGATACAAAAATTTTACCGTCCCCAATTCTATTCGTATTGGCAGCTGATCTTATGGCCTCTACAGCTGTATCAACAAGATCATCTTGTAAAATTATTTCTAACTTAATTTTTGGAAGGAAATCTCCATACTCAACACCAGTATTAACCTCTGTAAAACCTCGTTGCCTACCTAAGCCTTTGGCTTCAGTCATTGTAACTCCGCGAACCCCAACCTTTTCAAGAGCTTCTTTAACCTCGTCAATTTTGAAGGGTTTTATGATCGCTTCAATTTTTTTCATTGATGTAATTTAATCTGATTGTTTTATATTATTAATTTCCAGAAGGAAATTAAAATTAATGATAGATTATATACATATTGATCATATGCCAGAATGACAAAGAACAAAAATACTGCTCGTGAAATTAATTACAATTATTCATTTGATTCATTAGCTTATATATTTTTCTTAAAGTATGACTGAATACATATTTACTAGTAACGAAATGATGGCAGCTGATCAGCTAGCTATAAAAAATGGCATTTCTAGTCAAAGTTTGATGCATAATGCTGGCGAGGCTGTTCTTAAAAATCTTCCGCTTGATCATAATGGCATAGTTTTGATCATTTGTGGGCCTGGCAATAATGGCGGAGATGGATACGTAGTTGCAGGACTCCTATCAAACCTTGGTGTTACAGTAGAAGTTGTATCTTTAGAATTTGGAAAAATCCCATCCAAAGATAATCAGTTTTATAAAAATAAATTAGATCAACTGATATTTAAAAAAAAACCAAGTGATTTGTCTAATTATGAATATGTAGTTGATGCATTATTTGGCACGGGGCTCTCTAGAAATCTATCAGATGAAATAAATGATCTTATAAATGATATTAATTCAGCTGATTTAGATGTGTATTCTATTGACGTTCCAACCGGCATAAATAGTGACACGGGCAAAGTTCATGGAGCGGCATTTAAATCCAAAAAAACCGTAACTTTTTTTAATAAAAAATTATGCCATTATTTATTGCCTGGAAGACAGTATTGTGGAGAAATAGTAGTTGAGGATATTGGTATATCGAAAAATGTTATAAAGAAAATTATGCCTAAAATAAAGAAAAATGAACCATCTCTATGGATTGATCAATTTCCTTTCCCCATATCAAGTGACCATAAGTATTCAAGGGGAATGTTGGTTATTAATACTGGTCCAAAATATCAAACTGGAGCAGCTCGATTAGCTGGTCGGTCTGCTTTAAGAGTTGGCGCAGGGGCAGTAACTATGGTCTGTGATGAGGAAACAGCAGAAATATTAGAACCGCAAATCTCAGTAGAATTGTTATCTGTAATAAAAGAAAAAAATGACTTTCAAAGGCTCTTGAAAGATAAAAGGGTCTCAAGCGTACTCATAGGACCTGGAAATGGCGTGAATGACGAAACAAAAGCTAGAACTTTAATGGCATTAGCTTTTGTTGATAACTGCGTGATAGATGCAGATGCAATTACGTGCTTTGAAAATAATCCCACAGAACTGTTTATTGATACCTATCCACATACAATACTAACTCCTCATGAGGGAGAATTTAAAAGATTATTTGGTGAAGATATCGCATCAATGAACGACAAGGTTCTCAGATGCATTGAAGCAGCAAAGTTAGCTGGAAGTATAATTTTACTAAAAGGTGCGGATACAGTTATAGCTAACCCTAACGGCAATGTTGTTATAAATTCTAGTGAAGCTCCTTATTTAGCAACAGCAGGATCAGGTGACGTACTAGCTGGAATCATTGCTTCTCTCGTTGGAGAAAATAAAATGAAGGCCTTTGATGCAGCTTGTGCTGGTGCGTATATACACTCAAAACTCGGGGAAATGATAGGTCCAGGACTAATAGCTGAGGATCTTATTGACAACATTCCTTTGATGATTAAAAAACTCCAATCGTATGCCAATGATAGTAAATAAAATAATTATAGCCTTAGTCTCTTTTATATTCCTGCAAGTTGGTTCACTATATGCAGAAGTCTCTTATACCTTTAAAGTTAAAAATACAGAATTTATCGGTTCAGTAGAAAAAGAAAAAGGAGGCAAGAAAACAATTTCGTTTGTAGGTATTCCTTTTGCAGAGCCTCCAGTAGGTAATTTAAGATGGAAAGCCCCCAGGCAAATTGACAAATATCCTGACACATTTAAAGCAACTACCTTGCCAAACAGATGCATGCAAATAAGTAATTTTTATGATGAGATGGATGGTATTGAAGGAGGGTCAATTATAGGTTCAGAAGATTGTTTATATTTAAATATTTACCTTTCTGAAAAAGCCTACAACAGCAAAGAAAAACTCCCAGTCGTTTTCTGGATACATGGTGGAGGCAATACATGGGGATATTCAGCCTCAAATATATTTACATCGGGTGATTTTATTTTAGAACACGATGTAATATTGGTTACTACAAACTATAGATTAGGACCATTTGGATGGTTTGCTTATAGTGGACTGAATCAAGATTCAGATCACTCACTAGACAATACAGCTAATTTTGGGACACTAGATATTATAAAATCTCTTGAATGGGTTAATGAACATATTTCACATTTTAATGGAGACCCAGAAAACATTACTATCTTTGGCGAGTCAGCTGGGGCCCGAAATGTTATTTCTCTTATGTCTTCGCATTTAAGTAAGGACCTGTTTCAAAGAGGTATTTCACAGAGCGGCTACTTAGGATCAGACTCGCTAGAATATTCTGAAAATAATGATAGAGCAGGATCTTTGAGTTTGTTAAAGCATCTCATTAAGTTGAAAAATCCAAATATTTTAGATGAAGAACTATCTAATTTTATGAGTAATAAAATGATGTCTACTGAATTTTTAAGATCAGCAAGTGCAAAAGATATTATTTCTTATTATCGCGTTAGAAACGATAGCGGAGGATTGATAGATGTACCAAACGTTATTCCAGATGGTGTCGTTATTCCAATGAAAGGTATATACGGAGTATATCGTGACGGTGAAATGCACGACAAGCCAATGATATTTGGATCGACAAGGGATGAGGATAAACTTTTTATGTTTGCAAATGATGAATTTGTAGATAGACCACTTGCATTTCTAAAACCTATCTCTGAATATTTTGACTTATATGTAAAGCCCAAAGATCCGAAATTTTACGATATATATGCAAGGTACATGGCTGAGTCATGGAAATATGGAGCTGTAGATTTACCCTCAGATTTTACGTCTCAAAACAAGGAGTCAGATGTATATGCATATAGATTTGATTGGGATGAGCAAAATAGATATTTAGGACTTGATCAAATAATTGGCATTAATATTCCAGGTATAAATTTAAACCTTGATCTTCCAAGATTATTGGGTGCTGGGCATGCGATGGAATTAGCTTTTGTATTTAAATCAGGCGGATTATTAGGTGAGAGTTTTGACGCAATAAATGATGTTATGTATGATGAAAATAATAGAGATACAGATTTAGATTTGGCAACCAAAATGGGCAAGTATTGGGTCAATTTCGCATATGATGGGAATCCAAACTCCTTACCTTATAATGTAGACACAGAATGGATGCCCTGGGATGCCAATAATCAAAAAGAGAGATTCATGGTTTTTGATACAGTAAATGATAAAGGCATTAAAATGTTTAACAATACTCTATCAGAAGACTCTATACTACAAGGAATAGCAAGCGAAAATATCACTGTTAATCAGAAATGCTACATTATAGATAAAATGTTTAACAGAACAACGCTCACAAATGAAGAAGTTGATGAAATTTACAGAACATTTATGAGCGGTAAATGTGTCAGAGCTTAAACTCTAGTTAGCTTCACTTTATAGTTGTCTACTATCGTTATTTCTTGAATACCATCAATGTGCATTTTGAATTTTTTATATTCTTTTTTTTCTTTTACTATTTTTCGAGCACTTTTTTCATCTTTAGCACAAACAAAAATATTAGTATGACCCTCGTAAAAGCCATCTGAAATATTAGGATCATAGAAACCTGTATGGACTTGAAATAATTTCATACTATTTAATAATTAGATCATGAAAAAAGAAAACTTACCATCTAAAATATGTCCTGTATGCAATAGACCTTTTAACTGGAGAAAAAAATGGAGATTGAACTGGGATCGAGTTGTGTACTGTTCAAAAAAATGTGCTGGAATTAAAAAAGCTTAAACAATGTTTCTTTTTTTACCTTTATAGAATGAATTTATATTTTCTATTAATTGATTAATTGCATCTTGAAGTGTTTCTTGAGTTGCCCACGCAGTATGAGGTGTCCAAATAAAATTAGATTTATTTAAAATGCTATAGTAAGTGTGTGATGGGTTAGGTGGCTCAGCAGTTGTTACGTCTATTCCTGCACCTGCAATGATCTTTTTTTTTAATGCTTTTGTTAAATCGACTTCATTTACAATACTACCTCTAGCAGTGTTTATTAAAATTAAGTTTTTCTTCATAAGCTTAAGTTCTTTCATCGTAATTAAGTTCTCTGTATTACGATTTAATGGACAATTTATTGAAATATAATCAAGCGATGAAATAAATTTTTTAAACTCAGTCTTTTTATATTTTCTAACTGAAAAAAATTTAATTTTCATTCCAAAAGCCTTTGCTAATCTTCCAACTTTTAAGCCTATAGACCCTTTGCCAATAATCCCTAATGTCTTGCCGTTTAAGCCATTTATCTCTCTACTAAGTAATGCAAATACTTTTCTTTTTTGCCAAATTTTACTATTAATATCCTTTTCAAGGCCCTTAATGTTTTTAGATAAAGCAAGCATGAGAGTTAAAACATGCTCAGCTACAGATACAGAAGCATAATTGCGCAGATTGCAAACTGAAATATTGTTCACCTTACAATAATCCAAATCAATTATATTTGTCCCAGTTGCGGTTATAGCAATCAGTTCCAAAGCTTTCGCCGATTTTAAATTGGATTTGTTTAGTTTTATTTTGTTTGTAACTACTATATTTGCTTTTTTAATTCTTTTTTTTACTTCTGCTTTTTTTGTAAATTTATAGTTTTTCCAAGTATGGTTAAAATTAAGTTTAGGAAATAAGATATTCGATGGGAAAGTTGAACTATCCAAAAATACGATACTTTTCTTCATGATACCTAGCAAAACTATAGCATTAAATTTGAATATTTTACTGTAAACATCTAAAAAATAGTCTATTTTGCATTTTCTATTAATCGCGGATATGGTGGAATTGGTAGACACGCTGGTTTTAGGTACCAGTGAGGGTACACAACACAAATAGAGTCATTTCAATTAGTTATAGCTTATATTTAATAGTAATTTCCTTACTTGAGGTCACTCTGAGGACACTTCTTAATTAAAATAATAATAGTTATAGTATATGATTGCCTATGAAAATAATTCTTATTACATTAACAATACTTACCTTATCTACTAATGCTTCTTTAGCTGAAAAATTCATACAAGGAAACTCATACCAGGGACATTTTAATTATTCAACTGGTGTCACTGTATCTTTTCCTCCTGGAACATGGATTGCTACTAAAGTTAAGATACATAATTTTAGTGAAGTATGGTGGGATGATAAGGGACAATTCGTGTCCCTTGTTTTTAAAAATGAATTAAGCAATGCATATATATTTATAAATATGCCAGATGAAAAATTAGATGGTGATTATTTCAAGCCCTCACTGCTAAAACCATGTTGGACTATTCTAAAAGCAAAAGAAGAAAGAGGAGGAACATATATGGCCTATGCTGAGACCAATGTTCATTCATCAGGAATTCAGCGAGGAGGGGAGTCCACAGCGTATTGCATTCAAGACATTAATTTAAATGAGGGAATCAATATAGATAATGGATCATATTTAGATGTCACATTTGAAGTAACGACCAAAATGAAAGGAAGTAGGCCGTTAGTATGGCTAAGATATAGTATTTATTACGACCTAAAAAACTCAAATGTTAGTGCATTAAGTGAAACAGAACTTGAAGAAGTTGGAAAAAGCCTAAATAAAATATTAATAAATAATGTAAGAGGTAAGCCAGGTGATTTTTCAAAAGTTTCAAAACTTATAAAATTAGAAAATGACTTAGAACCAGCATCAACCTCATTGTCCTCTTCCTCTACTAGTTCCTCTTCAGTGCAAACTTCGGATCCAAATCATTTAAAAGAGAGGTTGAAAAAACTTAAATCTTTTCTTGATGACGGCTTAATATCTCAAGATCAATACGACTTAAAAAGCTCAGAAATCTTAAATGAATTATGAGCATCTAACTAATTATCTGAGGACACTCTGAGGACAATCCATGTCAAAAAACCGCTTAAACCAAAACCTTAGCTAGATAAAAAAATAGATGTAAACTGTTGAGAAATAGTCTATTTTGCATTTTCTATTAATCGCGGATATGGTGGAATTGGTAGACACGCTGGTTTTAGGTACCAGTGAGGGTTCACAGCACAAATAGAGTCATTTCAATTAGTTATAGGGATTTTTTAATAGTTTTGACTCCTAAAAGTACCAATATAGTACCAATTCATGATTAAATAATCATGTCATTTGAGTTACTATTTTTTATGAAATATTTATTTTTACTAATTATTTTATTTGTATCTAGCACTTTTGTTTATGCTGATATGACTGAGACCACAAAAAGAAGTTTAGAGTCAGGACTATACCAAGGTGACATAGAAAAGATTGATTTGAATATATCAATTAGTAAAGATTATATTTTTTGTATGACCGATAGCAGCATAGATGAGTATACTTATGATTTATATCCAGATAAAATTTACAAGTCACTGATCACGTCAAATAATAATGGTAAATGCCCTTCTTATTTAGCTCCATCAAATTTTAAGGATTTTTGCAAGCAAAACCCAGGAGATGGAATATGTAATCCAAATCTTAGAGACAATATAAGTGGCGAAAAAAGTCTAGAATATGAAATTGCAAAAGGAATTTACTGCATGGATTCTGGTGGAAGAGTTGAGTACATGGGTCAATGCGCTCATAGCTTTAAAACGCAAATTGAAAAAAGAACTTTTTGCGCAAGGGCAAATGACACTCAATGGGAATTATATTGTTCTGGCTATGTTTATTGTTTAAATAGCTACGGATCTTTAACAAGACATTTACGCGATGAAAGAGATAAGTGTTACGTGGGAAATGAAATTAACGCTATTGAATTTTGTAAAAATCCAAGTTCAGAGAATATAAAATCTTGTCAGCTATTTGGATTTAATGCTTACGATGAAGAAGATTATAGAATAGCCGAAGAAAAAAGAATAGCTGAAGAGAAAAGGCTAGCGGAAGAACGTAAGAGAGCTCAAGAAGAACGAATAGCTGAAGAAAAAAGACTAGCGGAAGAACGAAAGAAAGCTGAAGAAAATAGAATAATAGAAGAAAAGAAAAGGGAAGAGATCGCAAGATTGCAAGCTGAAGAAGAATTTAAGATAAAAAATGCCCCTAAGCAAATGGGAAGTGGCTCAGGATTTTTTATAAATGATAAAGGATATATTGCTTCAAACTTTCATGTCACCGATGGTTGTCTTGAGGTTAGACTGGGAAATGAAGTTCTTAAAATTGTAAGAAATGATATCGTTAATGATATTGCAATATTAAAATCAAACTTGTCTGGAAACTCTTTCATAAAAATTGCTGAAGATGGAGCAATGAAAGGAGAGGATATATTTGTTTTAGGCTATCCTCACGGAAAACATTTAAGTTCAGAGTCTAAAGTTACAAAAGGAGTCGTAAGTGCATTGCAAGGTTTAGGTAATAATTATAGTCAAATGCAAATAGATGCAGCTATTCAACCAGGCAATAGTGGTGGCCCAGTAATTAATGAAAAGGGAGAACTAATTGGTGTAACTGTTGCTACAGCTGACTACGAAGTAATGTTTGATATGTTTAAAAGCTTGCCTCAAAATATGAATTTTGCGATTAAATCACAAATGCTAACAAATATACTTAATGGTTCAAAAATTGATTATGAAGTACCACAATCAAGTTGGTTTTCTTTTGGAGCTGGTAGTGCAAAAGAAACAGTAGCAGAGGTTGATAAAGCAACAGTATATTTAGAATGTTGGAGCACTGAAATAGCCATGAAAGAAGCAAAAGAGTCAGCTGCCAAATTAGTTGACACAGTTAATTCTGAATAAATTTCGGTACCACTATAGTACCAAAGCTATAAGAAAAACCCCTTAAACCAAAACCTTAGCTAGATAAAAAAATAGATGTAAACTGTTGAGAAATAGTCTATTTTGCATTTTCTATTAATCGCGGATATGGTGGAATTGGTAGACACGCTGGTTTTAGGTACCAGTGAGGCAACTCATGGGGGTTCGAGTCCCTCTATCCGCACCAAAAAATGAATATGAATTATAAAGAAACATTAAATAAAGGACTTAAAAGAGGATACGAATTCACTGTTGCAGCAGATGTATACAATAAAAGTCTCAATGCAAAAATTGAGGAGATAAAAAAGACTATTAAGGTTGATGGATTTAGACCTGGCAAGGTTCCAAACAATGCTGTCATCAATAAATGCAGAATAAGAAGGTAAATACTATTAAAATTTTCGATCACATCATAAGCATAATATTAGATGCAAATAAAAGCAAATAAGCAATTTGTAAGTGGCGGGAGTGACGGGACTCGAACCCGTTTTTTTTGTGTCAACACAGGTACATACCTCCGTAATGCCCGCATACGCACAACAAGTTGTTGCCCGTGTTATGGGTTATCTGTGATGTTTGAGTACCGCCTATGCTCACCATAAGGAACAATGAACCGAATACCTAATTAAGTTTATTGGCTATTTTTCTTCTCAATTTTGAACAAATTATTAATTAAGGCAAAAATGAAAATCCAAAAAAACGCAGCTAGTACTGTTTGAAATACACTTTGGAGTATTCCCCATAAGTAATTTGATCTTGCAATGTTTATGGCACTGGAAAAAATAATTAATATGAACCCAAAATAAAAAAATCCGGTTTCAAAATCATAGTAGGGGTTGAGAGTGATTACCTCGATAATTTGAGCACCCTCAAAAAAATTAGTCGAAATTAGGGTTAACAAACCGCCTAGTCCATTGCCTAATGCTGGTAGGACAAAAAAAAAGTTTCTATTAAATTTTTCTTTGTAAATAGCTGATAATTTTAGCGTGCCCCATATCAAAATAAATCCTAAGGTGCAAAAGCTAACAAGGAAAAATAAAGTAGTCATTAGAAGTCTATTTCAACACAAAAAGTCTTGCTGAGCAACCCGTTGAAAGTCTTGTATTGTAATCCAGTGTCACAAATCATGTTTCGGCGGGGGTGTTTTTAGATAATACATGATGATAGGGAAACGGGTGGCGGGAGTGACGGGACTCGAACCCGCGACCTCCTGCGTGACAGGCAGGCGCTCTAACCAACTGAGCTACACCCCCACAAAAAGTGGTGGGCGATGACAGGTTCGAACTGCCGACATTCACGGTGTAAACGTGACGCTCTTCCAGCTGAGCTAATCGCCCGGAAAGTCTGTTATATATCTATTTTATGGAAGGTAAAATGTAATTTATTAAAAAAAATCCGACCATACAAAAAAATGCACGATCGGATTTTAAAATAATTTCGCAATTGGGTAGAACTTACATTCCTCCGCCCGCGTTATTAACAGCCTCTTTCAAACCTTTACCAGCTGTAAATTTAGGTCTGGTTGATTGAGGTATTTGAATGACCTCATTGGTGCGTGGATTTCGCCCCTGAGAAGCCTTTCTTATAGAAGTTTTGAATGTGCCAAAGCCTACCAATCTTACTTCGCCCCTTGCTTTTAGAACGTCAGTAATTTGGTCAAAAACGGCATTAACTGCCTTTTCTGAATCTGATTTCTGCATACCAGTAACTTCAGCCACTTTTCCTATTAAGTCTTGTTTATTCATAATCCCCCCCTTTTCTAGGAGTTATTGATTCGTAATATAACTATGAGATCTGAAGTACTATATATAGTCAAGAAAAAGCCCTGAAAAACGGCTAAAAATCAAATATTGATGTTTAAGAACTTAGAATAGATAATTTAATCAATGAGTTATTGGGTTATCCGCATCTTGTTCACTGTCTTCGTCTTTTATCTCACTGGAAGATTTAGGTGATTCATCCTCATTCCACTCAATTGGAAGCAGAGGCTTTGTTAAGGCAATTTTTAAAACCTCGTCTACATTGTCGACAAAGATCAGCTCAAGACCACTTTTTACATTATCAGGAATATCAGCCATGTCCTTTTCATTTTCTTTCGGGATGATTACTGTTTTTGTTCCAGCCCTTAGTGCTGCCAATAACTTTTCTTTAAGACCACCAATGCCAAGAGCTTTTCCACGTAATGTTACCTCACCAGTCATTGCAATGTCTTTTCTTACAGGGATTCCAGTTAGTACTGATACAATTGATGTTACCATGCCAAGTCCAGCTGATGGACCATCTTTCGGTATGGCGCCTTCTGGAACATGTATATGAATATCTCTTAAAGGAAAAGTAGTTGGCTTGATTCCAAACTCTATACATCTCGAGCGAACATAGGACTTAGCCGCCTGTATTGACTCTTTCATCACATCGCCTAACTTTCCAGTTATAGTCATCCTGCCCTTACCAGGCATAATAACGGACTCAATTGGCAATATATCACCACCTACCTCTGTCCAGGCAAGTCCCGTTACAATTCCAACTTGATCATCATTGTCAATTTCACCATACTTAAACTTTCGAACACCAGCAAAGTCGTTTAAATTATTTTCATCAATTTTTATTGATGCTACCTCACCAGCTACAATTTTCTTTACAGTCTTACGTGCGAGATTTGAAAGCTCTCTTTCGAGACTTCTAACTCCAGCTTCACGTGTATAATATCGAATTAAACCCAAAATCGCTGAGTCATCTAAAATAAGTTCATCTTTTTGTAAGCCGTGTTTTTCAAGCATCTGAGGTGCAAGGTGTTGTTTCACAATTTCTAATTTTTCATCTTCTGTGTAACCTGCAATTCTGATAATTTCCATTCTATCCAATAATGCTGGCGGCATTCTTAATGTGTTTGCAGTTGTAATAAACATAGTATCAGACAAGTCATAATCAACTTCAAGATAATGGTCATTGAAGGAATTATTTTGTTCTGGATCTAAAACTTCAAGCAAAGCAGAGGAAGGATCACCCCTGTAGTCAGCCCCAAGCTTATCAATCTCATCTAATAAAAACAAAGGATTGGATGAACCTGCTTTTTTCATCATTTGCAAAACTTTACCAGGCAAAGAACCAATGTAAGTTCTTCTATGGCCTCTAATCTCTGCCTCATCACGCACACCGCCGAGTGACATGCGCACAAACTTTCTTCCTGTGGATCGTGCAATTGATTTACCTAAAGATGTTTTTCCAACACCAGGCGCACCAACTAAACACAAAATTGGCCCCTTCATTTTTTTTATCCTTTGCTGAACAGCTAAATATTCAAGAATTCTCTCTTTGACTTTTTCTAATCCATAATGATCTTCATTAAGAACTTTTTCAGCAAAATTTATATCTTTTTTAACTTTTGTTTTCTTGTTCCAAGGTATGGACAAGATCCAATCAAGGTAGTTGCGTATAACACTTGACTCAGCCGACATTGGGCTCATTGACTTCAATTTTTTCATCTCAGTGTAGCATTTCTCACGTGCTTCTTTTGACAATTTTGTTGTCTCAATCTTATCTTCGTATTCTTGGACGTCGTCCTTGCCGTCTTCGCCTTCGCCAAGCTCTTTCTGAATAGCTTTCATTTGCTCATTCAAATAATACTCTCGCTGAGTTTTCTCCATTTGATTTTTCACCCGACCTCTGATCTTCTTTTCAACTTGCATCACATCAAGTTCAGCTTGAATAAAATTCATAATCTTGTCAAAACGATCTGACAGATCTACTGCTTCCAATATTTCTTGTTTGTCAGAAAGCTTAATAGATAAGTGAGAAGCAATAGTATCGCTCAACTTGGATAAATCATCTATCTCATTTATTGTTCCAATTACCTCTGGAGGTATTTTTTTATTTAAGCTTACATATTTATCAAACGAGTCGGTAATTGATTTTGATTGTGCTCTTATTTTTTTGTCAGTTGTGTCTATGTTTTCAACAATTAAATCAATATTAGACTCAAGATAAGTTTCTTTATCAGCAAACATGTTAATAGAGGCACGTTGCAATCCCTCTACTAATACCTTCACTGTGCCATCTGGAAGCTTCAATAACTGCAATACATTTGCAACGGTTCCAAAATCAAATAAATCATCCTTTTTAGGATCGTCTACAGACGCTTTTTTCTGAGTAATTAACATTATACGCTTGTCGCCAGCCATTACCTTTTCAAGTGCTCTGACAGATTTATCTCTACCAACAAATAGAGGGACGACCATGTGTGGGAATACTACTATATCTCGAAGGGGCAATACTGGAATGTTATTTTCGGCCATAAGTGAATCGTTTTAGTTATAGTTAATAAGAAATTTAAAGCGCTCTTTAGTAAAGTTAATTAACAAGGAGCCATATATTAAATGTGTATAAAAAAGTGAATTTCAAGAAGCCGCGTGTTTTGGGCAGCTAAGCACTTGTTTCAGAAGACTTTTTAGTGTCTGAATAAATGTACAAAGGCCTTGCTCTACCTTCAGCTACCTCTGCATTTATCACGACTTCCACGACTCCTTCGAGAGAAGGTAGTTCAAACATTGTGTCTAAAAGAATATTTTCAAGTATTGACCTTAGACCCCTTGCTCCAGTCTTTCTGGCAATTGCTTTATTTGCAATCACACTTAAAGCATCTTTTGATAAAATTAGCTTAACATCTTCCATTCCAAATAATGTTTGATACTGCTTAACTAACGCATTTTTAGGTTCTTGAAGTATTTTTATCAAAGATTCTTCATCAAGATCCGTTAATGTTGTGACGATTGGCAATCTTCCAACAAACTCTGGGATTAGACCATAATTTAATAAGTCTTCTGGCTCTAAATCCATAAGACTATTGCCCCCAGACTTTTCTTCATATTTCTTTACGTTAGCTTGGAAACCAATGCCAGTGCCCTTAGATCTTTTATTAATCAACTTATCAAGACCAGAGAATGCTCCGCCACATATAAACAATATATTAGTTGTATCTACTTGAAGAAATTCTTGCTGAGGATGTTTTCTTCCACCCTGCGGTGGAACACTTGCAACCGTGCCTTCCATTATTTTTAAAAGAGCCTGCTGAACACCTTCTCCTGAAACATCTCTTGTGATTGAAGGATTTTCAGATTTTCGACTGACTTTGTCAATCTCATCAATGTAAACAATGCCTCTTTGAGCTCTTTCAACATTATAATCTGAGGCTTGAAGTAGTTTTAAAATTATATTTTCTACATCCTCACCTACATAGCCAGCCTCAGTAAGAGTAGTAGCATCGGCCATTGTGAAAGGAACGTCTAAAATTCGTGCTAATGTTTGAGCTAATAAAGTCTTACCACATCCTGTTGGACCAATTAACAAAATATTTGACTTAGAAAGTTCTACATCTGATTTAAAGCTTGAATGCTCAATTCTTTTATAGTGATTGTGTACTGCAACTGAAAGATTGTACTTGGCATCTTTTTGACCGATTACAAATTCATCAAGAGTCTCACAAATCTCTTTTGGAGTAGGAATTCGATTAGAAGACTTAGCTTTTGTCTCTTTATTTTCTTCCTGAATAATATCGTTACAAAGTTCAACACACTCATCACAAATAAATACAGTTGGCCCAGCAATGAGTTTTTTTACCTCATGCTGACTTTTGCCACAAAAAGAGCAATAAAGTGTATTCTTACTTTTACTATCGTTACTATTTTCAACCATAAATATTAAAATTTCGAATCAATAATTCATTAAGAAACCATTATTATAGCCAAAAAACAATTAAATTTAGAAAATCTAATAAAAAAATTGTTTATAAACAGTTAATTAAGGGCTCTATTTGAGGCTATTTCTCAATTTTTGGGACAACGCGTTTTTCTTGAATACTATCAATTATACCAAATTTTTGAGCTTCAGTTGGAGACATGAAATTATCTCTCTCTAACGCTTCTTCGATAGCTTCAACGGGTTGACCTGTATGCTTTGAATAAATTTCATTAAGATTAGATTTCTGAGCTAAAACTTCTTTCGCATGTATTTCAATATCTGTGGCTTGACCTTGAAATCCCGCCGAAGGCTGGTGTACCATAATTCTGCTATTTGGAAGTGCAAATCTTTTATCCTTTTCACCTGCGGCAAGTAAAAACGATCCCATGGAAGCTGCTTGTCCAAAACATAGAGTTGAAACAGGTGATTGAATAAATTGCATGGTATCATAAATTGCTAAACCATCGCTAACAACGCCACCAGGTGAATTTATGTATAAAGATATTTCTTTCTCAGGGTTTTCTGACTCTAAAAATAAAAGCTGAGCAGAAACTAATGAAGCCATACTATCATTTACTGGGCCAACTAAAAAAATGATTCTTTCTTTCAGAAGCCTAGAGTAAATATCAAAAGCCCTTTCGCCTCTACCAGTTTGCTCTACCACCATAGGCACTAGCTGACTGAATATTTTATTACTATCCATTTTATTATTAAGATTTCTTCTTAACTGTTTTCTTTTTTGCAGTCTTCTTTTTAGGAGGTGACTTTTCTACCTCATTGACGTTATTGTAAATTTTAATAAACGAATCAACGTCGACTTCTTTAGTTTTCAATTTAACCTTAGATAAAATAAAGTCTACAATTTTGTTTTCATATAAAGGCGCTTGTAGTTGCATTGAGGCTTCTTGATTATTTCTATAATAATCAATAACTTTCTGCTCTTGTCCTTTAAAGTTGCTCGCATACTCAAATAAAGCTTTATTCATTTCTTCAGGTGTTACAGAAATTTTATTTACTTTACCTATTTCCTGTAAAATAAGACCCATTTCAATTCTATTTTTTGCGTCCTCTTTCAATTTTTTTTCAGTCTTCGACGATAGTTTATTATCTTTTATTTCTTTTTGATGATCAATTGATGAAGGGTTTTGAGACTGAAGGTAATTAGCTGATAAGTTATTAAATTCAGCATTTATCAAATCTTCTGGTAATTCAAAATTATGAATTTTTTGAAGTTTTTCAAACAAATTTTTCTTGTCTAAGTTTTTGGTTAAATCAGTGTACTCACTTTTCATCTGAGTTTCTACTTTAGATTTTAAATCCTTTAAATTCTCGGCGCCCATTGATTTTGCTAATGCATCATCAACTTTAGACTCTTCCGGTGAACTTACTTTTTTTATTTCGCATTGAAATACCGCATTAGCATTCTGAAGCTCCTTCTCATTATAATCAGCAGGAAACTTAACTTTGACATTTTTTTTATCACCTTTCTTGCATCCTACTAATCCATCTTCAAGATCTTTTATGTATCTCCCTGAGCCCAGAACTATTGTTTGATTCTCTGCCTTACCCCCGTCAAAATTTTTTCCATCAATTGTACCTTCGTAATCAAGTAAAATAGAGTCATCTTTTTTTGACTTATAATCATCTGGTTTTTCTTTATAAGTTCTTTGGGATTTTGCAATCATCTCTATTCGTTTATCGATTTCTTTTTTACCGAGTTTTACGGTAGTCGACTCAATTTCGATCTTATCAAAACTAGCCATCTCTATTTCAGGAAACAGTTCAAATTCAATTTTGAAAACTTTGTCATTATCTGACATATCATCTTTTTCGTTTTTAAAATCTACTTTTGGTTGCGATACTGGCCTATGTTTATTTTCTTGAATAATTTTTGAAACATTTTCATTAACTAAAGCATTGAGTACCTCTGCATTTATTGCTTCGCCATGTTTTTGCATGATAATATTATTTGGAACCTTGCCAGGTCTAAATCCATCAACCTTAATAGTCTTTTTTATCTCCTCAATTTTTGCATTGAGACTTTTATTGTATACATCTGCTGCAACAGTGAATTCGTATCCTCTTTTAAGTCCTTTATTTAATGTTTCTTTATAATTCATATTCATTTTTTGGTGCGGATAGAGGGACTCGAACCCCCATGAGTTGCCTCACTGGTACCTAAAACCAGCGTGTCTACCAATTCCACCATATCCGCGATTAATAGAAAATGCAAAATAGACTATTTCTCAACAGTTTACATCTATTTTTTTATCTAGCTAAGGTTTTGGTTTAAGGGGTTTTTCTTATAGCTTTGGTACTATAGTGGTACCGAAATTTATTCAGAATTAACTGTGTCAACTAATTTGGCAGCTGACTCTTTTGCTTCTTTCATGGCTATTTCAGTGCTCCAACATTCTAAATATACTGTTGCTTTATCAACCTCTGCTACTGTTTCTTTTGCACTACCAGCTCCAAAAGAAAACCAACTTGATTGTGGTACTTCATAATCAATTTTTGAACCATTAAGTATATTTGTTAGCATTTGTGATTTAATCGCAAAATTCATATTTTGAGGCAAGCTTTTAAACATATCAAACATTACTTCGTAGTCAGCTGTAGCAACAGTTACACCAATTAGTTCTCCCTTTTCATTAATTACTGGGCCACCACTATTGCCTGGTTGAATAGCTGCATCTATTTGCATTTGACTATAATTATTACCTAAACCTTGCAATGCACTTACGACTCCTTTTGTAACTTTAGACTCTGAACTTAAATGTTTTCCGTGAGGATAGCCTAAAACAAATATATCCTCTCCTTTCATTGCTCCATCTTCAGCAATTTTTATGAAAGAGTTTCCAGACAAGTTTGATTTTAATATTGCAATATCATTAACGATATCATTTCTTACAATTTTAAGAACTTCATTTCCCAGTCTAACCTCAAGACAACCATCGGTGACATGAAAGTTTGAAGCAATATATCCTTTATCATTTATAAAAAATCCTGAGCCACTTCCCATTTGCTTAGGGGCATTTTTTATCTTAAATTCTTCTTCAGCTTGCAATCTTGCGATCTCTTCCCTTTTCTTTTCTTCTATTATTCTATTTTCTTCAGCTTTCTTTCGTTCTTCCGCTAGTCTTTTTTCTTCAGCTATTCGTTCTTCTTGAGCTCTCTTACGTTCTTCCGCTAGCCTTTTCTCTTCAGCTATTCTTTTTTCTTCGGCTATTCTATAATCTTCTTCATCGTAAGCATTAAATCCAAATAGCTGACAAGATTTTATATTCTCTGAACTTGGATTTTTACAAAATTCAATAGCGTTAATTTCATTTCCCACGTAACACTTATCTCTTTCATCGCGTAAATGTCTTGTTAAAGATCCGTAGCTATTTAAACAATAAACATAGCCAGAACAATATAATTCCCATTGAGTGTCATTTGCCCTTGCGCAAAAAGTTCTTTTTTCAATTTGCGTTTTAAAGCTATGAGCGCATTGACCCATGTACTCAACTCTTCCACCAGAATCCATGCAGTAAATTCCTTTTGCAATTTCATATTCTAGACTTTTTTCGCCACTTATATTGTCTCTAAGATTTGGATTACATATTCCATCTCCTGGGTTTTGCTTGCAAAAATCCTTAAAATTTGATGGAGCTAAATAAGAAGGGCATTTACCATTATTATTTGACGTGATCAGTGACTTGTAAATTTTATCTGGATATAAATCATAAGTATACTCATCTATGCTGCTATCGGTCATACAAAAAATATAATCTTTACTAATTGATATATTCAAATCAATCTTTTCTATGTCACCTTGGTATAGTCCTGACTCTAAACTTCTTTTTGTGGTCTCAGTCATATCAGCATAAACAAAAGTGCTAGATACAAATAAAATAATTAGTAAAAATAAATATTTCATAAAAAATAGTAACTCAAATGACATGATTATTTAATCATGAATTGGTACTATATTGGTACTTTTAGGAGTCAAAACTATTAAAAAATCCCTATAACTAATTGAAATGACTCTATTTGTGCTGTGAACCCTCACTGGTACCTAAAACCAGCGTGTCTACCAATTCCACCATATCCGCGATTAATAGAAAATGCAAAATAGACTATTTCTCAACAGTTTACATCTATTTTTTTATCTAGCTAAGGTTTTGGTTTAAGCGGTTTTTTGACATGGATTGTCCTCAGAGTGTCCTCAGATAATTAGTTAGATGCTCATAATTCATTTAAGATTTCTGAGCTTTTTAAGTCGTATTGATCTTGAGATATTAAGCCGTCATCAAGAAAAGATTTAAGTTTTTTCAACCTCTCTTTTAAATGATTTGGATCCGAAGTTTGCACTGAAGAGGAACTAGTAGAGGAAGAGGACAATGAGGTTGATGCTGGTTCTAAGTCATTTTCTAATTTTATAAGTTTTGAAACTTTTGAAAAATCACCTGGCTTACCTCTTACATTATTTATTAATATTTTATTTAGGCTTTTTCCAACTTCTTCAAGTTCTGTTTCACTTAATGCACTAACATTTGAGTTTTTTAGGTCGTAATAAATACTATATCTTAGCCATACTAACGGCCTACTTCCTTTCATTTTGGTCGTTACTTCAAATGTGACATCTAAATATGATCCATTATCTATATTGATTCCCTCATTTAAATTAATGTCTTGAATGCAATACGCTGTGGACTCCCCTCCTCGCTGAATTCCTGATGAATGAACATTGGTCTCAGCATAGGCCATATATGTTCCTCCTCTTTCTTCTTTTGCTTTTAGAATAGTCCAACATGGTTTTAGCAGTGAGGGCTTGAAATAATCACCATCTAATTTTTCATCTGGCATATTTATAAATATATATGCATTGCTTAATTCATTTTTAAAAACAAGGGACACGAATTGTCCCTTATCATCCCACCATACTTCACTAAAATTATGTATCTTAACTTTAGTAGCAATCCATGTTCCAGGAGGAAAAGATACAGTGACACCAGTTGAATAATTAAAATGTCCCTGGTATGAGTTTCCTTGTATGAATTTTTCAGCTAAAGAAGCATTAGTAGATAAGGTAAGTATTGTTAATGTAATAAGAATTATTTTCATAGGCAATCATATACTATAACTATTATTATTTTAATTAAGAAGTGTCCTCAGAGTGACCTCAAGTAAGGAAATTACTATT
>CACHYW010000011.1 GCA_902584215.1 uncultured Pelagibacteraceae bacterium | reverse complement strand
AATATTTCTCCAGGCATCTATAGCTAGGAAGACCATAGCAATCATCATGCTAAGATAAATAATATAAGAGAAACCGAATCCATAAGCTGTTAAATAAGCCCAGCTAAAGAGACCACCTACTACTAACGATACAATGGATGGGATCAGATATTTCATTTATAATAGTTTTAGGATAAATAATCCAAATAAATCGGCGATGACCAAGCGCGATGTTCATCTATTTCAGAACAAGTCTCGATGTCTCTTGGATGCCTCCAGTCTTGAGTGCAAAGCTTAAACTTTACACAATTCCCATCTGCATCAAATTCACAAACGCCACCTTTAACATTAATTTGTGGAGTAGGCACTTCAATGGCTCTTACATAATAACTCACATCTTTTTGATCTATCGAAAAATCTTCATCTGTGAATTTAAAAGAACAGCCTAATTTATTTGGATCACAATAATGGGTGTACCAAGGATCTAGAATTCTTCCCTCAATAGGTTGATCTATATACTCTTGCGGCAACACTTTAATTACTTCAATCCTATGAATAAATTTTCTGTCATCTGAAGGATTATAACATTCATTAAAACACAGCTCGTCTACCCTTTCTTCTCCCAACGCAATATATGCATCCTCCGGACACCCTGGTTTCTGAAGGAACGAGCCCATAGCTTTAACTTCAAATTCAGGTTTAATATCTGTTTCAATTGAAGAACCCATAGAGACTATTTTATTCTCACTGATTAAATTAAACCAAAGTAACATACGTGTGCCACTTGTTGCGTAAGTTTCTTTTCTTTTTAACGCATCCCAAATTTCCTCTTTAGACCGTCCCTCAGAGTGAACAGCTGCAAGTCCACCAGTTGTAAAGAAACCTCTTTGCCTTTCCCACTCAACAGTATTAAAGCCAACGATTAGATCAGGAATATCATAAACTTGAGGCTGCGAAGGGGAGACAAAGGAGTCACCAATTGGATCAGAATTTCGACCAATCGGACTGGTGCTTTTAGGGAAATAATATGGACTCATATGTAAAATCTTATCTAAGAATTCGCTTGGAGGTCCGCTTCCATCTATATTGTTACCAAATAGTTCTTTATACCCACTGCCAGGCGCAGCAGAATGGTTATCGCTGGAACCTATGAACCCATATCTAAATCTATGTTTTGACCCATCTTCTTTATATTTTGTTAACGCTAATCCATACTGAGCGCTACCCCCTGGCACATGATTCATTGGAGGACTAAAGCAATCTAAACACTGACCGGATATATTTCTATCAAATTCTGTAAACTTTGGAACAACGTTGTACCCTGATCTACCTCTATCTACTGATGCTTGTTCTGTCGCTTTTCGTCTCTCACTGCATTCTAAATCTGTCTCCCCATCAGCCATACATCTCTCGTAGATTACTTTACCTGCTTGCCAACATTGTGGAATATAATTATTGGATGGTTCTGGACAAGTTTGAGTCCCGATATCAATGACCTCATCCGGTCCATTTTGATTTTTGAGTGTAAAAGTTCCTTGATCTAAATCAATTTCACCCATCGGAAACGTAAATGGTCTAATTATTTCCTCGCCGTCTCTTACAACATTGACTCCTCTCCATGAGCGGTACTCCTCAGCATTACCATGCCCGGAATAAGTTTCTAATAATTCAAACATTTTTGGGTACTTTTTTGAAATCTCTAAGCCCCTATCTAGAGTATATCCAGCAGGAGTATAAAGTCCCCAGGACTGCCCGTGTGGTATAACCATGTAGTCGCTATCATATTCTTCAAGCCTATTAACTAAATCTAATGGAGTTACTGCCTCTTCATGACAGTTCACTGGTAGATCTTTAGAAAGTACACCTCGCTCACAATTTTTTACTTTTCCGGTTTCTGTAAAGTATCGATTTATGTCATTATATCTTTTGAAGTTCTCAAAATCTACAAATGGGAAAAATACATTTGGTACTAAGGGTCTAGAAGTCATTGCTTGTCGAGTTACAGATAATGATGCAATAGCTCTGGTTGGAACCGCTTCATCAGATTCTTCTTTCAAAATGACATTATGATGACCCCAATGATTCCCTCTTATAACACCAACTTGTGTCCACTCCCATCCCAAAAAAGCAACACAATCCGGATTAGCTGGGTCAACATTTAAAGCATTACACTTCCTGATCGTTTCTTTTGTTTCCATCCATCTTTTTGGGGTAGTTGCTTCAGCATGATCGTTAATTGACCAAAAATCCAATGCTGAACAATGTCTTGCAAAGTCACAAGCATCCGCAACAGGATGTACACCGTGCCCACCAGTTATTGGCAAACTCATCATATGTGCATCGGCTGAAAATGTTGAATGAACATGCAGATCACCAAACAAAATTTGTTTAGTTGGCAACTCGTTAAGAGTTTTCATTGCGCTTAATTGCCTAGTCTCTTTATCTTTTACAAACTCGATGGTATTAATTGTACCAGTGATTTTGCCTCCATCTAAGTCTTCACTAAATAAATGGAATTCTAAAACTATGAGTAAACTAATTATAAAGAGGATTGAAAGGATGAAAAAATATTTTATAACTTTTACAATACTCATAAGAAAATTATTTGATAATAATTAAATATAATTAAATATAATATTACATACAATGACAAAGATCTTGAATAAAAATATTCTCATATTTATTATTTCCATAATCATAGGCTTAACTCTCATTTTTTACGAAACTATTTCATTCAATGACGAATTTCTTCAGCTCAAAAACAGAAAGGCTGTCGCTTTAGTAAATGATGTTGTTATTTCTGAAGATCAATTTTTAAAATATGCCTCAAATCTAGGAGCAGACATTCAACCAGAAGATGATGTTGAAATCTTAGAGTTATTATTGGAAAGAATGATAGAAGAAGAACTTCTTGTACAAAGAGGAATAGAACTTGATCTGCATAAGAAGGATATTGGTGTCAGAAAAGAAATGATAAAACAAGTGATTGATTTCATCATTCAAGTTGAAAAAAATCAGATCAGTGAAGAAAATCTAAAAGATTTTTACAATAAAAATATTGGAAAATATACTCCTACGCAAAAAATTCAATTTCAATCAATATATATAAACTCTCTTAATCAAGAGTCTGTTCTACTCGGCACAGAGTCAGACTTGAAGACACTTCAACCAAAATTGTCTAAATTGTATGATGAGCTTAATACAAAAGATTTCTTAGATATTAAATCTAGTTATGATGAAAATAATTTTTTTGAGGTTCCCGATAAGTTAATTAATATTAAAGATTGTAATCTTCTTTTTGGTAAGTCTATATGCAATCAAATTGCTTCACTAAATCTTAATGAAGTGTCTCAACCAATATTTTTTGATAATGGATATTTTATCATTAAGCTTGTAGATCAGATTAAACAAGAAATTGATGAAAACTATTATAATGATATTAGAGATAAGATTATTTTCGATTATAATAATGATTTAGATGATGAAAAATTAAAGAACTATCTAAAATACTTAAAAGATAATTCTGAAATTATTCGATATTCTTTTTAAATTTCATGCACATTTGTAAATTACTAATAGTTTTAATATTTCTTTTATTTAATTCACAATCATATGCCCATTATTTTAGTGAGTCCTTTTCTAAGTGGAATATTATGGGATCAGATATTATTGCTAATTTCTCTATACTAGAATTGGAAGCAACAAGAATATTTCAAATAAAAGAATATGAAAAAATGCTAATAGGCAATGAGCAGAATGAAAAAGACATATTTAAAATTTATTTAAATGATCACATTCATGTTTATTCAGCTAATGTAAAATGTCAGTCTAGAAATGATATTAGAGAATTAAGTTCAGATGAAGGCTATTTAAGATATGAACTAGAATTCCAATGTCCTTCAGAAGAAAATATACAGATTATTAATGATGCTTTATTTAATGTTATTCAAAGTCATATTCATATAGCACGAATATATTTAGAAAATGATTTACTCACAGAGAAAGCACTTTTTTTTAACGATCAATCAGTTGATATATCAGAAAAGGAAACTCAATTAAGTTTTTTAAGCAGTTTTAAAAACTTTTTTTATTCCGGAGTAAGTCATATTTTAGGAGGGTATGATCATCTTCTCTTTATCCTCGGACTGCTTATTATAGTTACAAATCTTAATAAACTTATCTTAGTCATTACGGGCTTTACCATTGGGCATAGTCTTACCTTATTCTTATCTTTAGTTGAGATTGTTCAAGTAAATGCAAGTATAGTAGAATCGCTTATTGGATTTACTATTATGTTTGTAGGTTTGGAATATTTCTACAAAAAAAATTACGGAAAATTACTAAGCTTGGGGTATCTAGTTTTACTTTTACCCCTATTATTTATTTTAAGCTTTATTACTAATATCCAGTTTTCTGGTTTTCTAATGATGGGCTTATTACTATTTTCTGTAGGATATTTTTTTCTAAAAGAAAATTTAAAGAATAGTGATAATTTATTAATATTAATAACTATAGTATTTGGGCTCATTCATGGCTTTGGTTTTGGAGGATTTTTATTAAATACAGAAATAAACTCAGGCAATATTTTATCAGGTTTATTAGGGTTTAATTTAGGAGTTGAATTTGGTCAAATATTGTTCGTATTAGCAGTATTATTAATATTTCAATTAGTTAAATTTATTCGCCTGAATTTCATTATTAATTTATTTAAAGATACCTCTTTTGCCTTGCTGATTTGTTTTGGCCTATACTTTTTTATTCAAAGACTAATAGTTTAAGTTACACAAAAATTATTAGTATTATTGTCAGCATAGATACCGTTAATGAAAGTATAACTTTCATTGTAATGAACCATAACGGTGTAATCTTTAATTGCTGATAAAGATAGTAATCATGTAAAAGAGAAATAACATAGCCAATAAGCAATAGTACCAAAGAAAGTTTTAAATTTTCTAAAGACAATAATGCAGCCCAAGAGATTAGAGCTGGAATTACTGATATAAAAAGTGGAGTGAAAACATAATATATTTTGTCAGCAAAGGCTGTTATTAGTCCCCATTGTATACCTCCCAAAAAAGATGAAATGATTGCAGCATAAGCAATATAAATAAATATCATTAAATCATGTATTTCATCATTAGGAGGAGAGATGAAATACATCAGAAAGATTATAATAAATGGAACAAGTCCGAGTAAACCAAGAATATAAGATTGTTTTTGCGCCATTAAGTGATTTAATCTTGAACTAAAATATGAGCAAATACAACAATGAAATTTTTGGAACTTTATGCTTATTGGCGGCTGGTTTCTTTCTTAGTTTTGGAGGGCTTCTGATTAGGCTTGTTGATGAAGCATCAACGATGCAAATAACATCCTACCGATCAATAACGTTCTCACTTGTGGCACTCATTTATCTTTTATTTAAGTATAAATCTCAAACCCCTAAGGTATTTATTAATATTGGAAGCAGAGGAATGATACTTATGCTTGTTCTTGGTTTTAGTAATATTTTTTTTGTCTTTGGAATGAGTAATACAACCGTTGCCAACGCTGTATTTATAATGAGTACAGGACCTTTATTTGCAGCCTTCGCAAGTTATTTTTTTTTAAAAAAAATAATAAGTACTAAAACCATTATCGCAATTGCAGGATCGATGTTTGGAATTGCTATAATGTTTTCTCAAGGATTGGGGTCTGCTAATAATTTAGGAAATATAATTATTTTATTTGTTCCAATTTGTTTTGCTATTCAATTAACAATGGTGAATAGCAAGCCAGACGTCGATTATGTTCCCTCTGTGTTTCTCTCAGGTCTCTTTGTATTATTTGTCGGTCTGGCTATCATCCCGGATTATTCAATTAGCATGGAAGACTTGTTTATCATTCTTTTTATGGGTGCATTTCAAGTTGGGTTAGGATTTTTGTTAATCACAATTGGATCAAGATATGTACCACCACATAGAGCGGCACTATATGTACTTCTTGAACCAGTACTGGCTCCACTTTGGGCGTGGATCGGTGTTGGTGAAACACCTCCTTATATTGAACTTCTTGGCGGATTAATTGTCTTTTCTTTTGTCCTCTGGAGACTGATTGATCAGTTTCTGGAAGCTGAAAAACATAAAGAATGACAATTTTTTACAAAAAAAGTAGATTTAAGTATGGACGTTAAACTTCTTTCAGGTGCATTAGGAGCAGAAATTTCTGGTATATCTCTAAATAATATCAATAAAGAAATATTTAGTACTGTAAATGAATTATTACTTGAACATAAAGTTATTTTTTTTAGAGATCAAAACATCACTCCGGAGGAACAAATAAGATTTGCAAAATTTTTTGGTCCTATTGAAGAACATGCTTATGTTAAGGGAAGAGAAGGCTATCCGGAAATAACAAGACTAATTAAAGGTGCTGAAGAGAAAAATCAATGGGGTGAAGGATGGCACAGTGACGTCAGCTATAATGAAAAACCTACAAAAGCTATCATACTAAAATCAGTTAAAATACCACCCGTAGGAGGTGATACAGTTTTTGCAAATATGGAATTGGCTTGGGAAACGCTGGATAAAGAAATAAAAGACATTGTTGAAAATAAAAGAGCTGAACACTTTTCTCTTGGTGCAGGTTTCTTTATAGATAAATATAAATATTTTGAGAGTAATGGCAATGATGCTGAAGAATATTCCAATCATCATCCAATTGTAAGAACCCATCCTGAGACAGGAAAAAAAATATTATTTGTAAATTGGACCTATACAAAAAAAATTGAAGGACTAGAAGAATCTGAGAGCAATGAAATACTCTCTAAAATATTTGAACATCAATCACGTCTAGATTTAACATGCAGATATACATGGTCCGAAAATAATGTAGCAATATGGGATAATCGTAGTGTAATTCATTACGCAATAGCAGATTTTTTTCCTGGCAGAGGTCTTGGACATGAAAGAATTATGGACAGAATTGCGGTGTTAGGAGACCGTCCTTATTGATTATCTATAAGGTTTTTCTGAATAAAAAATACTTGAGAAAAGATAAATATAAAGGTGAGCCCCATAATGCCAAAAAGCTTGAAGTTTACCCACACGGCATCAGAAAAATTCCTATAAACTACCTCATTTGCAGCAGCTAAAAATAGAAAGAAGTACGCCCATCTTTTACTTAAATTTATCCAACCATAATCAGTTAAATTTATTGCTGAGCCCATGAGATTTTTTAATAAAGGTTTGTTAAAATACAAGCCTATAAATAATGCTACAGAGAAGATTAAGTTTACAAGTGTTACTTTAAATTTAATAAAGAACGGATCATTAAAATAAATCGTCAATCCTCCAAAAACAAAAATCAAAATAGTACTGAATAATAACATTGGGGAAACTTTCCTTTCGATTAAGTAAGATCCGGCAATTGCTATACCTGCAGCAATCATCAAAGGAAGAATTGCTTCTTGTATTTGACCTGTTTTAATAAAAAAGTAAAAGAAGACAACTAATGGTCCGAGTTCAAATACTTGTTTTAAAGACCCGCGCATATAAATACAATTTTAATTATGCTTTGCTTTGGAAATATATTTTCCATTTTTAATACCCTCGAACATCTCGTCTAGCAAGGGATGTGTTACAGGGTCGTCTGACTCATCAACTAATAAGTTTTGTTGAGAAACATATGCAACGTAAGATGGTTGACTTGGAGCTTCAGCTAGTAAATGATAAAAAGGCTGATCTTTTCTTGGACGAACTTGCATAGGTATTGATTGATACCATTCCTCAGTATTGTTAAATTCTGGGTCAACATCAAATATAACGCCACGAAAATCAAAATATTTGTGTTTTACGATCGAGCCGATTTGAAATTTTGCTTTATTGATCATCAAAGAAAAGAATAAATATATTCACAGAAATTTTCAAGTGTGTTCTTAAAACAATATAATTGATAATTACTTAATTAATGTTTCTAAAGTCTTATATTGAAGATAGCCAGGATAAATAGAATCATTTACAATCGAAGCAGGTGTTCCACGAAGCCCTAGACTTTTTGCTAATTTCATATTTGCATCTATGATGTCATTTGATTTTTGACCGACTGCCTCTTGAAATATTTCTTCGCCATTTAGATCAATTTTATTAAGTATTTCGACTATACTTACTTTTTTCATCTTTGGACCAAGCTGCATAAACTGATTATGGACTTCAAAATACAAATTAGGATATCTTTGCCAAACAATGAGGGCAATTTTAGCGGCTGTATCAGATATATCTCCAAAAATTGGCCATTCCATATAAATTATTTTTACATTATCTGTATTATTCAATAGCTTTTGAAAATCCTTAGCCTGCTTTGAACAGTAACCACATCTATAATCAAAAAACTCTATAATTGTATAATCTGCTTCACTATTTCCTACTGTGGGAAGAGCTGCAGTTTCATAATTTCTTATAATGAAGTTTGCAAGATTTTGATCATCTTCAGCAAAACTAATGCTAAATATATTAAAAAATAAAACTGTTAAAATGGTTGTTTGAAATAATTTATTTATCATCACTCAAATATTCCTTCAAAGATTCAGCTGTTCCTAAATGTAGTGCATTCGTATTAAATTGGTATCCCTTCAGGGTTTTTTTATTAATACATGAATTCCAAGCTTCATTGACTGAAAATACTTCTTTCTCTATACCGTTAAATGCATTTTGACATATAATTTGAGCGCCAATATACACATATGGCTCAGAACTCTCATCATATCTTATTAAATCATTATTCTTTAATTTACAAAAATCGCCTTTACCTTTGAACGATTTCAAGTTTCGTTTAGGCACCAAACCAAGAAATGCTTCGGCTTTATCTGGATAGCTATTTATCATATCTACAATTAATTTCTTATCTGAGTCACCCCATATAACATCACTATTCAAAACCAGAGATTTATTAATATTATATTTATCAAATATTTTCTTAATGCCGCCACCGGTATCTAAAAGTAAATCTGACTCATCTGAGATAATGATATTATTTTGGCTTAAGCTTTTTATAAATTTCAATATCTCATCTGACTTATAGTGAACATTTATGATAATTTCTTTGGTTTTAATTTCATTAAGTAAATCAATAGAATATTGAACAAATGGTTTACTGTTGACCTTAATTAATGGCTTAGGAATTGCAGGGTCAAAATCTCTCATTCTTTTCCCAAGACCTGCTGCTAGAATTATTGCAGTATCAATCATATTAGTTCATGATTTTTAAATTGCTTTAGCCAATTTACAAGATTAAAAAAAAATGGATCTTGCAAATTTTTTCTTAGAAGTTTTACTGCATTTGGCAAATATTTTAGGTAACTATCTTTTTTGTCTCTTATGGAAAGTCTGCAAAAAATTCCTAATATTTTTAAATTCCTCTGAATTGAAAAGAACCTCATTTCTCGCTCTGCATCTTGAACGTTAATATTTATAGCTCTTATGTAAATTTCTAATAATTTTTTTTGTAAATTTCTCTTAAGCGGCCTTCTTACATCCTCAAGTAAGGAAGCTAAATCATATATGGGAGACCCAATTACGGCATCTTGAAAATCAATTAAACCAACCTGCTTTAAAGACTTTTGATTATTTAAAAAAAATAAATTATCTACGTGATAGTCTCTTAATACCAGAGTCGATGATTGTGGTTTTATATTATAAAAAAAATCATTCAAAATTTGAATAAATTCTTTTTTTTGATCACTACTAACCATCTCACCTTTTCTTTTTTCTAAATACCAATCTATAAATAACAATGATTCATTAACTAGCAAATCTATAGAATAACTTTTTAATTTACTAATTTTTTTTTCTTTACTTTTTGATTGTCGACTGATTTCTATTAATACCTCAATAGCTTTTTTATATAATTTACTTTCATTATCTTTGTTAAGAATGTTTGAAAATGATGTTTGCCCAAAATCTTCTAGTAACATAAATCCCTGTTGAGTATCGAAAGATACTATTTGTGGCGCTCTCAGGTTAAAAGTATGAATTATGTCAGCTACAGTTCTAAATTGCTCAATTGACTCGCCTTTATCAGGAGGTGCATCCATAACAATCAATTTTTTATTTTTGATGCGATAATATTTTCTAAAGGAGGCATCATTTTTAATAGAAATAATATCCTCCTCTTTAAAGCCACAATTATGGACAAAATTATGAAGTTCTAAATCTCGATTATTCATCTAATACTTTTGGTTTTTAAATTTTCCTCTTAAAGAGATTTGTACGCTTCTTAAAACCTTGCTTTTGATATCAAAATTAATTTCGATTCGGTCATTTGGTAATATTTCTTTAAATTTATCTGACCATTCAATCAAGCAGACATCATCAGCTACTGCCTCACCAAAATTAAGTTCAAAAAGTTCACTAGAATTTTTTAATCGATAAAAATCATAATGATTTATTGTATGGCCACCATGCTCATAAACTTGCAATAGAGTAAATGTTGGGCTTGGAATTTCTTTAATTTCTAAACCCTTAAAAAAATTTCTAATAAAATATCTTGTAAATGTAGTTTTTCCTGAACCTAAATTCCCATTTAAACATATGACTGTATTGTCTTTTTTTGACAGTTTAACCAATCTTTTGGCGAGTTTCTCAGTATCACCTTCATTCTTCAGAAGCATGAGAAAATAATATCTTAAAAATATGAATTAGTATCTATAAGCTTCGGGCTTATAAGGCCCTTCGGGAGTAACGCTTATATAATCAGCTTGTTCTTTGGATAATTTTGTGAGTTTAGCACCTACTTTTTCCAAATGAAGTCTTGCAACCTTCTCATCTAAATGTTTAGGGAGTACGTAAACTTTTTTCTCATATTTTTCAGGATTGTTCCAAAGCTCAATTTGAGCAGTAACCTGGTTTGTAAATGATGCACTCATAACAAAACTAGGATGACCTGTTGCACAACCAAGGTTAACCAATCTACCTTCTGCTAGTAAAATAATTCTCTTTTCACTAGGAAGAGTAATTTCATGAACCTGAGGTTTAATTTCGTCCCATTTATAGTTTTTCAGAGCCTCAACTTGAATTTCGTTATCGAAGTGGCCAATATTACATAGTATTGCTCTGTCCTTCATTTCTCTCATATGATCAGCAGTTACAATATCTTTGTTACCTGTAGCAGTTACGACAATGTCTGCTTCTTTTATCATATCATCCATTGTAACAACTTCATAGCCTTCCATTGCTGCCTGCAATGCACATATTGGATCCGCTTCTGTGACCATTACTCTTGCCCCACTTTGACGTAATGAAGCTGCGCTTCCTTTTCCAACATCCCCAAACCCAGCAACGATTGCGACCTTTCCTGACATCATCACGTCAGTTGCTCTTTTAATTCCATCCACTAAACTCTCTCTACAACCATATAGATTGTCAAATTTAGATTTAGTCACAGAGTCATTAACGTTAATTGCTGGTACCATAAGAGTTCCATCAATTTCCATCTTTTTGAGAGCTAGTACCCCAGTAGTAGTTTCTTCTGATAAACCTCTAACATCTTGAAGCAGCTCTTTATATTCTTTATGCATAAGGCCTGTAAGATCTCCACCATCATCTAATATTAAATTAGGTTTCCATCCTTCTTTTCCCTCAATAGTTTGTCGAACACACCACCAATACTCTTCTTCTGTTTCTCCTTTCCAGGCAAAAACCGGAATTCCTGCTTTAGCTATTGCTGCTGCAGCATGATCTTGTGTTGAAAAAATATTACATGATGACCATCTGACGTCTGCTCCTAATTCTGCCAAAGTTTCAATTAAAACTGCGGTTTGTATAGTCATGTGAAGACAGCCAACTATTCTTGCGCCATCTAGCGGTTTCTGGCCCTTATACTCATCCCTGAGTGCCATTAGGCCTGGCATCTCTGTCTCAGCTAAAGATATTTCTTTCCTACCAAATTCGGCTTGTTTAATATCTGCTACTTTAAAATCATCATTGGCCATAACTATGAAAATATAGGGTTAAATAGACTAATATTCAATATGATTATTTATTTATATTTACCTGGGGCAAATTGACAATGAACTTCGCGCCCTTAACATCATTTTCCTCTATGATATTATCTACAGAAATTGAGCCTTCATGTGCATCAATAATTTGTTTGGCAATATTCAATCCAAGTCCAGAATGTGATTTATTATCTTCTTCTCTTAGAGAATAAAAACGCTCAAAAATTCTTTTCATATCGGGCTCTTTAATGCCAGGCCCCTCGTCCACAATTGCTATGCTCAAGTAATTACTTGTTGATGATAAAATAACTTTTATAATTCCAGGCTTTGGAGAAAAGGAAATAGCATTGTCTATAATATTTTTAATAGCTTGTGAAAAAAACTTCTTCTGACCATCAACAAAAATATCCTTTTGATCATCTTGATCATATAAAAACTTAACGTGGATTTGATCTGGTAATACTTTTTGCGTGTCTTCAATAATCTCATGCAATAAAGATTTTATTTCAAATTTTTGTAACTGACTTTTATACAGATTTACCTCATTTTTAATCATCGCTGAATAATCGGTAATGATGCTTTCAATTCTTGAAATATCATTTTGAATAAGATTTAGAAATTTTTTTTGATCATCACTCATTTCACCTGTAATAACCTCGGATGCCATTTTTATTGAGGCAAGAGGATTTCGGATTTCATGCATTAAGTCAGCTGAATTATTTTCAGCATTATCGATTTTATTATATAAACTATTCAACATTTCATTAATGATTTTAGAAAGTTGGCCAATTTCGTCATCTCTTCTATCTAATTCAGAAATTAGAGGTTTTGTTTTGTAGTCCATTTGGACTTTTTCTGCAGCATCTGCCAAATTTCTAATAGGTTTGAGAATTATAAAGTTTAAAAAAAATGAAAATAATATCAAGCAACCTCCAATAGCTAAGCCTGTAAGTAATACGTTTAGTTGTATTTGATTATTTATACTTTGAATGTTGGTATTATCTTCATGGGCAACGATGTAGTAGTAAATTTCATCATAACTAATAGGAAATATTGAGAACAATTCAAGTTTGTTATTGTTCAACTCAATCGAAAAATTTTTTTGAATTCCTTTTTCTAGATTTTTAAAATTAGCCAGGAATTTTGGGTGATTTAAAAAATCTCTATTAGCTAAATTTTCTTTTTGGTCTGATTTTAAAGTAACTATTGAGCTATTTTTGTCTATGATCTCTACTTCTGTAGCAGACTGATTTATAAAAGAACTGTTTTCTAAGTCATATCCTTTCGTATCTAGCAAGATATTCATGTTCTCATCCATAATTATAATAGAAAGATTTTTGATTTCTAACTTGGAGAGAATAGCCTCAGCATTTAGTTCTGTTTTAATGTCCCTGAGTAAATTTGACGTTTTTAAGAAGTTATAAATAATCAACGACTGATTATCTATTTGTTTAAGTCTTTTATTAAGTTGATAGTTGTTAAGGAAAATAATTATGAATATTGCACTAACTATTACAATTAGTAGTCCAACAAAATTATATAATAAAAATTTTCTAAATAGGCTGTTCAAATTATATACTGTATTATTTCCATTTATATCCTGATCCGTATAAAGTATTAATGGATTTAAATTCAGGATCGATCTTTCTAAATTTTTTTCTAATTCGTTTTATATGACTGTCTATTGTTCTATCATCAACATCTAATTCATCCCTGTAAGCAATCTCCATTAATCTATCTCTTGATTTAACAATACCTGGTCTTTCAACCAATTCTTTGATTATTTTAAATTCAGTTGTAGTCAAAGGCTCTAAAAGTGATTTCTCCTTCCACTCACATTCGTATCTCAAACAGTCTAGCCTCAGATTTCCTAGTATAATAATTTGTTTTTTTTCAGAATTTTCATTCTCTATATTTTTTCTGTTGAGTGTATTTTTAATTGTTTCTATTAAGATTTCTTTTGAAAAATTTCCACTTTTTGTAACATAGCTATCAACACCATGCATTAAGCCTTTTAATCTATCGGCCTCTTGGTCTTTAGATGTCAGAAAGATTACTGGTATTTCAGTTTTTTCTCTTATTTTTTTAAATAATTCATATCCATCCATTTTTGGCATTTTTATATCAATTACTGCTAATTCTGGAGGATACCTTGACATGCCGATCAATGCTGACTGACCATCACTATAAGTGTGTATTTCAAATTCTTCTTTTTTAAGCAGCTCTTCGAGAGAAATTAAAATATTTCGATCGTCATCTACAAGGGCAATAAGGTGTTTCATTTTAAATTTTCATCATATTTTAAATTATTATATGACCATAAAATGGCATAAATATTACATATTTAATTAACAGTTTTTTTTATTTTTTTAGATATTAGCACTTAACATACATGTTATTATATGTTTTTATCACACCCTCAAAATATGCAAGATTCAGTAAAAAATAGCATTATACAAAACGCTTCTTCAATTAAAAGCAACCTTAATTCTGAGGAATTATATGAAGTTGCACATACCTCTGGCGAAGGTAAACTATCGTTGCATGGAGCTTTAGTTGTTAAAACAGGTAAACATACAGGTAGGTCAGCTAATGATAAATTTTTTGTTAAAGAAAGTTTAAATGATAAAAAAATCCATTGGGGTGAAACAAATGTGCCTATCTCAGAAGAATATTATGCAAAAATTGCTAATGCATTTATAGATTTCTCAAAAGATAAATCATTATATTTACACAACTTGATGGGTGGAGCAGATCGTAATCATTCATTAAATGTTTCAATAATAACAGAATATGCTTGGCATGGATTATTTGCTAGACATTTACTTGTAAGACCAAGTGCTGATGAGCTTAAGCATTTTAATCCAGAGTATACTATTGTGAACTTTCCAAGTTTGAAAATGGATCCAAGTATTCATGGCACAAATAGTGAAACTGTTATAGCTGTTAATCTTGCGGAAAAAATAATTTTAATAGCAGGTACTGAGTACGCAGGTGAAACAAAAAAATCTGTATTTACTCTTTTGAATTTTTTGCTTCCTGAAAAAAATGTTATGCCAATGCATTGTTCTGTTAATACTGGTGAAAATGGTGACGCTGCAATCTTCTTTGGTCTATCTGGTACAGGTAAAACTACATTAAGTGCAGATCCGAAGAGATCGCTTCTAGGAGATGACGAGCATGGATGGTCAGATGACGGACTTTTTAATTTTGAAGGTGGATGCTACGCAAAACTAATAAGATTATCTAAAGAAGCAGAACCAGAAATTTATGCTACTACTCAAATGAAAGGTACAGTCATTGAAAATGCTGTCATGAAAAACGACGGAACTTTAGATCTAGATGACAATTCTTTGACAGAAAATACAAGAGGAGCCTATCCTTTAGAATATATACCAGGAGTTACCGTATCTGGAAAAACTGGTCACCCTAAAAATATAATTATGCTTACTGCTGATGCATTTGGCGTATTGCCTCCAATTGCTAAACTTTCTGCAGATCAGGCGATGTATCATTTTCTATCAGGTTATACAGCGAAAGTTGCAGGCACTGAAATTGGTCTTTCAAACGAGCCTCAGGCAACATTTTCAACATGTTTTGGTGCACCATTCATGCCAAGAAATCCAATAGAATACGGAAATTTACTTAAAAAAAAGATATCAGATCATAAGGTTGATTGTTGGCTTGTAAATACAGGTTGGTCTGGCGGTGTTTATGGAGTTGGTAAAAGAATATCGATTAAAAATACTAGAGCATTACTTAATGCTGCGCTCTCAGGCAAACTAACTAATGCTGAAATGAGAAAGGATCCAAATTTTGGCTTCTCAGTCCCAGTTAAGGTTGATGAAATTAGTGAACAAATATTAGATCCCAAGAAAACATGGCAAAGCGAGTCTGATTATGATGCGCAGGCAAAAAAACTAGTACAAATGTTTATTAGTAATTTTACTAAGTTTGAATCTGACGTTGAAGAGAATATTAAAACTTCAGGACCTATTGCCAATTAGGATTTATTTACCCTCTCGATATCTTCTGTATAACTAAGACTAGCAATATAGTAACAAATAATTGCTAAAATTGATGTTAGTCCAATTGAAATTAAAGAAAGTGTATATGGAGACGAAAAATCGTTAAATACATAATCAACAAGATAGCCAGTAAAAAAACTACCAACTCCCATCCCAATAATGTTTACTCCTAGTATCCATACTGCAACCATAGTTGATCTCACTTTTACCGGAGTTAATTCCTGAACTGAAGCAAAAACTGGACCATAAAAAAAAGTGACATTAAATGAAACGAAGAATAATGTTAAATAAAAAAAGTTAGTATCAGGACTTATAAATCTGTAGCTTATTGTTAAAGGTGTTAAAAGCAAATAAGATATAACTAAAAAGGTCATTACACCACCTTTGAAGTAATGACTTAAACGATCTGACAAAACACCACCAAGGACTGCGCCGACAGTACCACCTAATATAAAAAAAATGCCAAATAAAAAATTATATGCACTAGCAGTAAAACCTCTTTCATTTACAGCCCATAAAACCTCAAAGTTACCAGCACCTAATGGAATATGGAGAAAAATACTGCCAATAATCGCAAATGTTAAACATTTAGAATTATAGAGAGCATGTTTTGTCATACTTACAATTTCTCGAATACTTGCAGATTTATTATCTTCATCAAAAGATACATCTAATTGCCCACGCTTCGGTTCCAAAAGAAAATATGTTACTATGCCAAGTCCCATTCCAATCAAACCTAATGTGATAAATACTGCGCGCCATCCAAAAACTGGTCCAAAAAAAGCTGCTATCAACATTCCAAATCCGACACCTAAAGGTATACCTAAGTAATAAACTGCAGATGCCGTTCCTCTTTTATTTTGGTTAAAAAGGTCAGATAGCATTGATATCGCATTGGGGGTTAATGCAGACTCTCCAACGCCAATTAAGGCTCTAGCAACAATTAAGTGTGAAAAATTTTTAGCTACACCGGTGAGAGCAGTCATTAAACTCCACAAAAATACTCCTGCGGCAGCAATTTTCATCCTACTAAATTTATCTCCAAGCACGCCCATTAATATACCAAATACTGAATAGAAAAAGAGGAAGTAAACACCTGTCAGCAGTCCCCATTGTACATTTGTAAGATTAAACTCAGACTTTATTTGAGGGGCAAAAGCTATAAGTAAATTTCTATCTACAAAATTAAAAATATTTAAAATTAAAAAGAATGCTAAATAAATATAGGAATAGTTTGCCTTCATACATTATGATCGATTGTAGTCATCTTCATATCTTTCAATATCATCTTCACCAAAATATGACCCCGTTTGAATTTCAATAATATTTAATTTCATATCTGACTTATTTTCTAAACGGTGCTTAGAATTAACAGGAATAAATATTGAATCATTTATCTTTAACTCTGTTATTTTATCGTCAATGGTAACCAAAGCCTCTCCGCTGATCACAGTCCAAACTTCAGATCTTTTAGTGTGTGATTGATAACTCAATCGTGACTTAGGATTAACCTCTATCTCTTTGACCTTGTGGTCATCACTATCATCTAAAACTCGATACCATCCCCACGGACGATATTCAATTGGTCCTTTCCAATTTTTTAATATCCAACTTGACGAGTTTTTTTTAAAATCTCCTCCAACTCCAAACTCAAAACTTAATCTTTCATTATTCACAAATTTTTCCATTTCAGGAATATTAGCTTGATTTCTATCGCCACCATTCGCAAAAATTATTTTATTATCTGGATACATATCTAAAACTTTTTGAATCGCATTTGACGCAGATTGATACTCATCATCCTCAAATTCAATGGCAGCATCAACTACCGCTAAATTAGAAACAATTTCTATTCTTTCTTGAATGGGAAGAAACGCGCTACCTTTTTTTTGTATCAACCAATTATCTGAGTTAACACCAACTATTAGCTTATTTCCTAATTTTTTTGCATCCTTGAAGTAAGCAATATGTCCACTATGAATAGGATCAAATCCGCCTGTGACAAGTATAATGATTTCAGTCATTAATGTGCATCGCTCCAATTATCAGCATTATTACTATCAACAGAAAGTGGTACCGAAAGATCAAACTTTGGCTTTAGCGCATTTTCCATTTCAGCCACAATTATTTTTCTAAATTTTTTAAGTTTATCATTTTTGATTTCAAAAATTAGCTCATCGTGAACTTGAAGCAGCATCTTGCATTCATTAGTAGATTTTATTTTATCATTAATTTTTATCATAGCTAACTTTATTATATCTGCTGCAGTCCCCTGAATTGGAGCATTTATAGCCGCTCTTTCTTGAAATGATCTTAAAGCAAAATTTTTATCTTTTATTCGTGGAAAAAAACACTTTCGCCCACATAGTGTTTCAACATAACCATTTTTTCTACAAAGCTCTTTTGTATTTTCCATATATTCTTTTATTCCAGAAAACTTATTAAAATATTCTTTAATAAAATCACTTGCTTCGTAGTTTGATATTGATAACTGTTTTGCCAGTCCAAATGCAGAGATCCCATAAATTATACCAAAATTAACAGCTTTTGCTTTTCTGCGTAAATCTTTAGTGACATCTTTGTGTTTGACATTAAAAATCTCTGACGCAGTTAATTGATGTATGTCCTCATTATTATTGAAAGCATCTTTTAGTTGAGATACGTCAGCCATATGAGCTAAAACTCTTAATTCTATTTGGCTGTAGTCAGCTGCAAAGATTGTTTGGTCTTTATCGGGAATAAACGCTTTGCGAATTGATCTACCTTCTTCTGTTCTGATTGGAATATTTTGTAAGTTTGGGTCAGAGGACGCAAGTCTACCTGTGCTAGTAGATGCCATTGCATATGAGGTATGTATTCTTCCTGTAGATTTAATAATATGGGCTTGTAAGGCTTCTGTATAAGTATTCTTTAGCTTAGATAGCTGTCTCCATTCAATAATAGTTTCAGCAACTTTATTACCACCGTAGGCAAGATCTTCAAGTACATCTATTCCTGTAGATTTTTCTCCTGTTCTTGTTTTTTTTGGTGGTTTAAGTTTGAGTTTATCAAATAATACCTCTGACAGCTGCTTTGGTGATGCAATATTAAACTCTGTGCCAGTATACTTGTATATCTTACTTTCTAATTTTGATATTCTCTTTGAAAAATCTGTTGATAGCTTTTTTAGGTATTCTTTATCAACTTTTATGCCATTGAATTCCATAGTTTGAATGCAATCAATTAGGGGCTTCTCAATATTAGAATAGATGTAATTATTTTTTTCATGATTTATTCTTTTTTTAAAAAATAAGTAAAGTTTATAAGTAATATCAGCATCCTCGGCCGCATATTTTAACGCACTATTTAAATCAACTTGATCAAATGTGATCTGAGATTTTCCGCTTCCTACAACTTCTTTGTATTTTATAGTTTCTTTATTGAGATGTATCTTTGCAAGATCGTCCATACCATGACGATTGATCCCCGCATCTGAAATAAATGACATTAACATTGTATCATCATAGCCAATAACGCCGATACCATATTTTTTTAAAATGGCATTATCATATTTTATATTGTGTCCAATTTTGATAATTGATGAGTCTTCCATTATGGGCTTAAATATTTTAAAGAACTCTTCTATTTTAATTTGCTTTGTTATTATTTGATTAAGCTCATCAATGTGTTGAAATGGAATATAGTAAGAGGTTTCAAGGCCATAACAAATTGATATACCAATGAGATTGGCTTCTAATATATTTAAAGAGTCAGTTTCTACATCATAAACAAAATGACCTGTATCATAGATATTTGATTTTAATTCCTCGAGTTTTTTTAAGTTATCTATGAGTATATATTTAGTGCTAACATTTTTTGTTGAAATTTCTTTATCAGTATTAACATTACCTTTTTCTTTTTTTTCTAATTTTGATTCATTGACATTTACAGTTTCAAATTTTGCTTCTGGATTTTTTTTTCTAATACGATCTGCTAATTTCTTCAATTCAAGATCTTCTAGAAATGGTACTAATTTTTCAATTGCTAAATTATTATTTTTTAGATCTGCAAGTAATGGGACATCTTTAACATCTTTCTTTAAAGTTACTAACTTCTTGCTTATTCTTATTAGCTCAATGTTATTTTTAATATTATCTCTTCTTTTTTCTTGTTTAATATCTCCACAATTTTCTAATAATTTTTCAAGATTTCCAAATTGATTTATTAGTTGAGCTGCTGTCTTTATACCTATGCCAGGCGCTCCTGGAACATTATCTGAACTGTCTCCAGATAGAGCTTGAACATCAATTACTTTATCTGGCCCTACACCAAATTTTTCCTCAACTTCTTTGGGTCCAATATTTTTATTTTTCATTGTATCAACAAGATTTATTTTTTCTGAAACCAATTGCATTAAATCTTTGTCAGATGATACAATTGAAACTTGCCAGTTCTTTTTCACAGCAGCATCAGCGTATGTAGCAATTATGTCGTCTGCTTCGAATCCTCTCGATTCTATTGATTGAATACCAAAAGCAGTCACTGCATCCTTTATAATTTTAAATTGTGGAATTAAATCTTCTGGGGGATCACCTCTATTAGCTTTATAGTCTTTGTAAATATCATTCCTGAAAGTTTTCCTTGCACTGTCAAAAATTACAGCCAAGTGAGTTGGTCCGACACTTTTATTGGTATCTTCTATTAACTTATAAAGCATATTACAGAAACCGTTTACTGCACCTGTTGGTAAACCATCACTCTTTCTATATAATGGCGGTAAGGCGTAATATGCTCTAAAAATATATCCTGAGCCATCAACTAAAAAAAGATGTTTATTGCTTTTCATTTAAACAAATTTAAATATTTTGCTGCAATAAGGACAAACCACACTTTCATTATCGCCCATATCTAGATAAACTTTTGGATGTCCAAGTGGACCATCTGGTCCAGAACAAGTTACTTTTTTGGATGATACTAATTTAATATTTTCATCTTGATTTTTTTTTATTTCTGGAGAATTCATATACTGAATGATACAAGAAATTACTTTGAAAAACTATATATTCTCTTAATTAATAAAATATATGAAAAGTGAACTAGCAATATCAGTTAATAATTTAAGCAAGGTTTATAAATCAAGTTCTGACACTGATAAACTTGCATTAGACGATATTTCTTTAACAATAAAGAAAGGTTCAATATTCGGCTTACTTGGACCTAATGGAGCTGGGAAGTCCACGTTCATTAATATTTTAGCAGACTTAGCAAAAAAAACTTCTGGCGAGATTGAAGTACTAAACATTAATCACGAAAGCAATTTAATAGAAGCTAAGAAGCTTATGGGCATTGTACCTCAAGAATTAAATATAGATCCTTTTTTTACTCCTTACGAACTTTTAGAAATACAGGCAGGCTTATACGGCATTAGAAAGAAAGACAGAAAAACAATGGAAATTCTGAAAATGCTTGCATTAGAAGATAAAGCCAAAGCATATGCTAGAACTTTATCTGGAGGAATGAGAAGGCGTCTTCTTATTGCTAAAGCAATGGTCCATGATCCAGAAATATTGATCCTAGACGAACCAACAGCAGGTGTTGATGTGGAGCTTAGAAGTAACTTATGGGAGAATATTCATAAACTAAATCAAAATGGAAAAACTATAATCATTACTACTCATTATTTGCATGAAGCAGAGGAGCTTTGCAATGAAATAGCTATTATTAATGAAGGTAAGTTAATAGCTCATGACACTACAATTAATATAAAATCTTTTTTAGATAAAATGACAGTGATTGTTGATTATTATGATAACAAATTTGATTTATCAGGATTAAATAAATTGAATCTAGATATACAAATTAGAGATAGGCAAGTTCAAATAAACTATAGACCCAGTGAAATTAATTTTCATGTAATGCTTAATGCAGTAAATTCTTCTGGATCTCAGATAAAAGATATGAAAATAATTGAAACTAAATTAGAGGACGTTTTTCTTCAGCTTACTCAGAAATAATTTTTCTAGGAAAAAGCTTATCAAGTATGACTGCAAGTGCAGGAAGTGTTGTCATTGCACAAACCATATTGATTAAGAACATAAATGTTAATAATGATCCCATATCAGCTTGGAATTTTAATGCAGAAAATGACCACGTAGAAACACCAATTGCCAAAGTAATTGCCGTGAAGACAACAGCCGCTCCTGTATTGGCAAAAGTGTGTTCAAATGCTTCGGTAATATTCATACCTTCCTTTAAGCGTGTCTGGGTTCTATTATATATGTAGAAAGCATAGTCCACACCCACACCAACTGCTAGCACCATAACTGGCAGAGTAGACACCTTTAGACCTATTTGGGCCAAATCCATAAATGCGTAACCTAACATTGTTGCAAATGTGAGTGGGACTGTGCAACATATAGTTGCACGCCAGTCGAGATAAGTTACGAACACTAGTATTAATATAACTATGTAAACAATTATCATCATTGGCAGTTCACCTTTTTCAATAACTTCGTTAGTTGCATGCTGAATACCAACTGATCCACTTGCTAATCTGTTTTTAATTTCATCAGATTCGAAAATGATACTTTCAAACTCAGGATTATTTTCAAAAAATTCTTTTATACTTATTTCAGATTGCTTAATATCTTTCACCATATAATTTACATTGTCATCGAATGAGTTAATATCCCTGTAATAATTGATTAGGCCAGGACCAAGCATAATATTTCTTGTATTAAAACCTCTCTCATATCCAAAATCAGCAAATTCATCGTCTGTGAATACTTTTGGGTTATTAATATTTAGCAAATCTTCAATATTAGTTTCTTCACCACCTAAACTATCAACATAAGGTATTACATCTGTTCCTTCTGCAGGCTTTGCTATTAGAGTTTTAAAAGTTATTGTATCATCAAGCTCACGGAACTTTCTGTTATAATCCTTAACGCTCTCTATAACGTTACTTATTGTTGTTGCTTTATGATCTTCTGTGAAAACATAAATAGGCATAATAGAACATTGTTCATTAATTAATCCAGTTGACGGATCAACTACACTTGTAGCAAAACCAAGTGCTTGAGCGTTACGCGGCAAGTAAGACCATTTTAAATTTCCCTCTGCGTATCCGCTGAGAGCTCTTTTTGCTATACTTGAAAGCGAAATTACCTTTGTAACTCCTGGAATGTTCTCTAGGTACCAATGAAGATTATTTTGTGCGTCAATAACATAAGTAGATCTGCATGGATTTAATCCTCCAGTTGCTAATGCCTCAGTAATAACAACTAAAACATCTGTTGTTACATTATATCTTTTTGTTATCTCATTTATATCTTGATTGAATCTTGCCTCAGGTCTCAATTCTGGAGCTCCTGCATGTAAATCACCAACATGTCTTTCACTCGCCAGGTATGCAGCACCTATAAATAATACTGCGCTAACTGATAAAGTAATAACGGCTTCTTTTGGTCTTGCTAATTTTCCAAAATATCCCATTAGATTTTGTCTGTAGGTAATTGCAGATTGTGCCCTTACAGCGAAGCTATCGTTATATCTTGCATAGGATGCTGCGAGAGGCAGCATTATTAAATTAGTTACAATTTTAAATGCAACTCCTATAGATGCTGTAATGCCAAGCTCTTGGATCATTCCTATTGGAAGTAAAATTAATGTTCCAAATCCGACAAGATCAGTAACTAATGCCATTGAGCCAGGCACAAGAAGTCTTGAAAATGAGGCTCTTGCAGCATATTCTGCTGACTGTCCTTCAATAACTTCCTTTGTAATTTGATTAACTTGTTGAATACCGTGAGAGACACCTATAGCAAACACTAAAAAGGGAACTAAAATTGCAAGCGGATCTAATCCAAACCCAAGTATTTTAAGCATACCAAATTGCCATATCAGAGAAGTGAGTGAACAAATTAATGGAAGAAATGTTAATGTCCAAGATCTGGAATACCAATAAACTGCTACAACTGTTAGAAAAAAGGCAAGTCCAAAAAATATAACAACGTTATAGGCTTCATTTGCAATATCAGATATCATTTTGGCGAAGCCAGTTATTTCAACTCTATAATCACCCTGTTCATACTGATCTCTTATAGTTTCAATTTCTTGACCGAGATTTAAGTAGTCTAATTTTTCTCCTGTCTTAGGATTATATTCAGTAAGTTCAACTTTAATAAGTGATGATGTAAAATCATTTGCTACAATACTGCCAACATGTCCTCCTGTTAAAATTCTCTCCTTAATACTCTCAATTATTTCAGGAGTAAGATTTTCTGGAGTAACTGTGCCTGGTATTACCTCAGAACTCTCAAAGCCTTCTTCTGTCACCCTCATTACTCTAATATTTGGTGTCCACAAGGATTGCATTGAGCCCTGATTTACTCCAGGTAAATACCTTATTGTATTATTCAGTTCAAATAGCCTTGATAAGTATTCTTTTGTAAAGATATCTCCTTCAGTTTTTCTAAGTGAAATAGTTATACTATTTGTTCCACTAAGATCGTCCTGGTATTCATAATATGTTTTTACAAATGAATGGCTGTTGGGTAACTGTTTTGCAAAACCTGCATCCATCCTGATCTGAACTGCAAAATAGGCCATTACAATTGTAATGAGGACAAATACAGCAAGAACTGGAAGGCGAAATCTGAAAAACCAATTTTCTATTTTTTGTAACATTATGGGTATTTATGATAGTGGCTCAAAATATGGAAAAAATCATAATTTGTACAACTAAATCTAAAAGTTTTTAATTCAAATTATAGTTATAAATAATTGGTAAAAATTATGACATATTTATTTAAAAATTATAAACTATTGAAATAAAATAGTTTTTTTTTAACATTTATGAACATATGCTCATAAATTTATAGGACTAAATTTATTATTATGTATAATAACTGAATGGCTGAACTTCAACAAAAATTAGATTTTGCAAAAATATATGCAAAAGATCAAATCTTCAAATTGAAAAGAATGTGGCAAATGTCACGTAACGGAAAAAATGCGATGAATAAAGATCCTGCATATAATGCTACCAACCCGAGTCATTTCATACCGATGATAGAAAAAGACAGGTATATTGAAAGAGTTGATAGTTTTGATCAGATGATATCAGCGACACATAAACACTTTTGGGATCCAAATGATAAATCTTACATCGATTTTGACGAGCCATTTGATATGGAAAATGAATACATAGTAGATCCTGACGTCTTTTGTATGGAGTTAAGGGTTCCTGCAATTGCAGATAGCCTGACTGAGAAGCAGAAAATTAAATTAAATAATGAGAGTTTTAGATGGGTGCTTTCCCAAATTCTGCACGGCGAGCAAGGTGCTTTATCTTTAAGTGCGAGTCTTTGTCATGTATTAAAAGATCCGGGTGCACAAGAATACGCAGCTAACCAAACTCGCGAAGAAGCTAGACATGTTACTGGGTTCACTAATTATATAAAAGCAAGGTGGGGATCTCCATATCCTGTTGGTCCGACCTTAGGAAGGATTTTAGAACAAATTGTATCTTCAGATGTTGTTTATAAAAAAATTGTAGGCATGCAAATGATGATTGAAGGTCTTGCTATGGGAGCATTTGGAATGGCTCACCAAGATACTAATGATCCACTCCTTAAAACTCTTTTGAAATTTACAATGAGTGATGAAGCATTTCATCATAAGTTTGGTAAAATTTGGGCAGATAGGACTGTTCCAAAATTATCAGAGTCAGAAAGATACAAGGTAGAAGATTGGTCAGCAATGATTTTTAAAGATTTACTATATAATCTTGTGAATCCATGGGAAAAGAAAGCCATATATCAAAGTGTTGGTCTAGATCATAAATTTGTTACTAAACATTTTATGCAAGAAATTGATCGAGACTCAGTAATACGCGAAGAAATGATGGAAAGTAATAATATATTCAGAGTACTTTGTAAAACGTTACTTAAAGCAAACATCATAACTGAAAGAACGAGAAAAACGTACGCTGAATTTGTTAACATGGAAGAGCTTAATGCTGAAGATGATGAAGTAGCAGGTATTGACATAGCTAACGAAGGACTAGCTCAACTTGAACAAATCAATAAAGGCCGTAAAGTAGCTTAATTTCAAAAGTTTTATTTTGGTGATTTTTTCTGAAGGATTCTTTGCAGTGTTCTTCGATGCATTTTCAATCTTCTAGCTGTCTCTGAAACGTTTCTATTACACAACTCATAAACCCTAAGTATATGTTCCCATTTTACTCTATCAGCTGACATTGGGTTCTTTGGAGGTTCTGGACTAGATGAATAAGGTGCTTTTAAAGCTGCTTCAATATCATCTGCATCTGCAGGCTTCGCTAAATAGTCGCAAGCTCCTTCTTTCACAGCTGCAACTGCAGTTGGAATATTTCCGTATCCAGTAAGCATAACAATTTTACTATCAGATCTTTGTTTTGAAAGTAGAGATACTATCTCTAAACCGTTTCCATCATCTAGCCTTAGATCAACTACAGCATATTTTGGAAATTTCTCAGATAGTAAAGACTTTGCCTCTTGAACTGAAGCAGCACCATATGCTTCGTACCCTTTTCTTTTCATAGCAGTGATAAGTCTATTTCTAAACACATCATCGTCATCAAGTATCAATAACGACTTATCCAAATTTAAATTATTTTCTATATTATTCATCTTGAAGTCCTAGGGCGCTTTTAGTTAAGATTACCTGAACACATCCACCTTTATTTTTTCTATAAAGAAACTTAATCTCACCAAGTGACTTTGCAAGTAAGTTCTTAGAAATAAATAAACCCAAACCCAGACCTTCCTTATTCTTGTCTCTATTATTACGTAAATATGGCTCACCCAGAAATGGATAAATTTCCGATGCAAACCCTGGACCGTCGTCAACGATCTCTATTGTGATTTTTTTCTCTTCATTTTTTAAACTAATTTCTACAGAATTTACGGCATACTTAAATGCATTATCTATAATATTTGTCAGTGAATGTACTAATTCAGCAGATCTGGGAATAACAACTTCATCTTTTTCAAAATACTCATCAAAAGATATATGAAATTTTATTTTATTCTCATCATATGGCGAAACAATTTCATTTATTAAACGAATAAAATTTAATTGATTAATAAATTCATTACTTTTATCAGATAAATTATTTGATCTCAGTCGTTCTAATATTTCTTTACACCTCTCTAGTTGAGACTGAATAACCAATAAGTCCTCACTTAATGCTCCATCTTTGTTGTTATTAACTAATTCCTTATTGATTATTGAAATTGTTGATAGTGGCGTTCCAAGTTCATGAACAGCTGCAGCAGTAAGGCTCATTAAGGCAGAGACCTGTTCTTCATTGGATAGTGATAGTTGTGATTGTCTTAAAGCCTGTCTTGTTTTTTTTGAGTCATCTGCAACTCGAAAGCAGTAGGCAGTTATAAAAATTGAAGTAATTACTAAAGCTGACCATATTAAAAATATTTCAAATCCTGAAAAATCAGCTTTACTGATCCCAAGAGTTATACTTTCAAGAGGATAATAATAATAAGCTAAAAAATTGAGGGAGACGATGGCAACTACAGTTATCATAACTGTTCTTCTAAAATCTAAATATGTTGCTGCAATTACTAGTGGTGCCAATATCAATACGCAGAAAGGATTTGTTAGACCACCAGTTAAATACAACAATGAAACTAATTGAATTAAATCAAAAACTAAATAAAAAAAAGTTTCATTATAATTAAGTATCTTTGTTAGAGGATACAAAACACTTACTGCTATATTAAGAGTTACACTGAGTAAGATTAGTAAAATGCAGATATAAATATTAAAAACTATCTGGAAATAAAAAAAAGCAATAACGACAGCAGAGAATTGGCCAAGCACCGCTATCCATCGAATAAGATTGAGTGTTCTTAATCGTAAGTTAATGTCTTCATTTTGTGATAGTTCAAGAGAATTATTCAAAGTACATTTAAAAGTTAAAATATTTATATAATAATTTATAGTTGCATTATGGCCAGTAAATCTCAAAAAAATTTTTGTTTAAAATATAAAAATACTACCATTGATATCATAGTCAAAAAAAATAAATTATCACGCAATTATAAATTTACTTTTGATAAAAAACACTTGAGAGGATTGGTTTCTATACCAAAATATGTTGGTTTTAATGAAGGGCTGACGTTTGCTAAAGAAAATGCTGAGTGGATATATAACCAAGTAAGCTCTTTCTCTCCTCTAATATTCATAGAAAACAATTCTAATATTTTATTTGAAGGAAGAACAAAAAAAATAATTTTTGAAAACGATACCAATGCAAACGTCTTTACTACAAAAGATAGTTTAGTTATTAAAGGAAAAGATAATAAACACAAAATTATACTAAAAGATTGGATGCAAGAAAGAACTCTTTCTATCTTGGAAAATGTAATTGAAAATTATTCTAAAAATTTAAAAGTTCATGTAAAAAAAATAAGGCTGTCCAGTAGTTATAATTATTGGGGTTATTGCAATTCAGCTGGTGTTATTAGTATTAATTGGCGTCTTATTTTTGCTCCTCTAGAGGTCATGAATTATATTGTTGCTCATGAATTGAGTCATTTAATTGAATTTAATCACGGCGATAAATTCTGGCATCAGGTAGAAAGTTTATGTCCTGATTATAAGAAACAAATTAAATGGCTAAAAAAAAACGATAATTATCTATACCGAGTACGATTTGATTAAATATCTAAATTAGTCACACTTTCAGCACGACTTTCAATAAATTCTTTTCTTGGAAGAACATTCTCTCCCATTAAGTCTTCGAAGATGCCTTTTGATGACTCTTCATCATCAATCTTAACTTGAATTAAAGATCTATTGTTGGGATCAAGTGTTGTTTCCCACAGCTGTTCAGGGTTCATCTCACCTAAGCCCTTATATCTCTGCATTGTTAAGCCTTTTTTACCCATATCATTAATCGTGTCTAATAATTGTGAGGGGGAATAAATCTCAATTTGATCTCCTTCTTTATTTATTAATAATCCAGGAGACTCAAAAAGCTGTAGTATGTCACTATAATTTTTGTTTAGATTTTCAATTAATTGAGAATGTAGTAAATCATTATCAACATTAATGATATCTTCTACACCTCTCAGTTCTCTTCTGAAGACAAAGCCATTTTCTTTAGAGTATTCACCTTTCCATCCACGATCAAAATCAGGTCTGCTAATATTTATCCTTTGAGCAACGTAATTTGAGGCTTCTTTTGATTTTTCTTTAGAGTCTAAAAATTTTTCTGTATTCAAACATCCTGCAATTGCAATTTGTTCGAGAACTCTTTGATCGTATCTATCTGGTATTTTATTGAAAAGATCAATTATTTCTCCAACCTTAACAAGCATATTAGTGAGGTCCTTGCCAGAATACTCATTTTTAAGTGCTGTTTTAAACAAAAAGTCTTTAGTTCCATACTTGATAAGAGATTCTTGAAGTGCATTTTCATCGCTTAGATAATGTTCTTCCTTGCCTCTTTTAATTTTAAAAAGAGGTGGTCTAGCTATATATAAATTTCCGTTTTCTATAAGACTCCTCATTTCCTTAAAGAAAAATGTTAGCAATAGAGTCCTAATGTGTGATCCATCAACATCAGCATCTGTCATGATTACAACCTTATGATATCTTAGTTTGTTTAAATCGAATTCTTGATTACCTATACCTGTACCAAGAGCAGTTATTAGTGTTCCAATTTCAGTAGAGCCTAAAATTTTGTCTGTCCTTGATTTCCAAGTATTAAGAATTTTTCCTCTCAAAGGAAGTATTGCTTGAAACTTACGGTCTCGTCCCTGCTTAGCAGAACCTCCTGCAGAATCTCCCTCAACAATAAAAATTTCTGAAAGTGATGGATCTTTTTCCTGACAATCCGCAAGCTTACCTGGAAGATTCGTAATTTCTAAAGCAGTTTTTCGTCTAGTTAATTCTCTTGCTTTTCTTGCAGCTTCCCTTGCTTCAGCAGCTTTTTGAATTTTAAGTACTATTTCTTTTGATATATTTGGATGCCTTTCAAACCAGTCTGTTAATTTTTCATTAACAATTCCTTCTATCACTGGCCTTACTTCTGAGGAAACTAATTTGTCTTTAGTTTGTGACGAGAATTTAGGATCTTGAACTTTTACTGAAATTACTGACGTCAAACCCTCTCTAATATCATCACTATTCGGTTGAACACTATTCTTCTTGGAATTTTTACTTCCTTCTAGATAGCTATTTACTACTCTAGTAAGAGCTGAACGAAAACCTGATAAATGAGTTCCTCCATCTTTCTGTCGAATATTATTCGTAAATGTTAATATTTGCTCATAATAGCTATCATTCCACCAAAGAGCACAGCTAAATTCAATTTTATTTTTTATACCTTCAATAAAAATTGGTTTTTCGATTAATGATTTTTTCGATTTATCTAAATATTTAACAAACTCACCAATACCCCCCTCGAAATGAAACAATGTTTCTTTTTTATCAGCTGATCTATTATCTAAAAATACAATTGTAATTTCAGAATTTAGGAACGCCATTTCTCTAAATCTTTGTTTAAGAACTTTGCTATCAAATTCAATATTTGAGAATATTTCTTCGTCAGGAAAAAATGTTATTTTTGTTCCATTGCGTTCCACATTTTTATCTATCTGACTAAGGGGATTGATTGCATCACCATGATTAAATTCAATATAATGCTCGCATCCTTGTCTAAAAATATTGAGACTTAGTTTTGATGAAAGTGCGTTCACTACTGAAACTCCAACTCCATGCAGTCCACCCGACACTTTGTAAGAGTCTTGGTCAAATTTGCCGCCGGCATGCAATTGCGTCATGATAACTTCTGCGGCAGAAATTTTTTCTTCAGGATGAATATCCGTTGGTATTCCTCGACCATTATCTTCAACTGAAACAGATCCATCAGAATTTAATGTAATCGAGATTCGATCACAATGTCCTGCGAGAGCTTCATCAATTGAATTATCAACAACTTCAAATATCATATGGTGAAGTCCACTACCATCGTCCGTATCACCAATATACATACCAGGCCTCTTCCTGACTGCCTCGAGACCTTTTAATACCTTGATTGAATCTGCACTATATTTGTTAGAAGGTATATTCACTGATATATTATATAATATTTTTCATCTCAAAGAAAACTGTTTGATCAGCAATATTGGTAAATAAGTCTCTTGAAACACCTGAAAACAAAACTTGAGATTCTAATTTTGATAATTCTTTAAAAAGGTATTCCTTATGCATATCATCTAAATGGGCCATGGCTTCATCAAGTAATAGTATTGGCGAGCGGCCCATGTTCTTTTTTTTTATCAAGTATGCAACAGAAATGATAATTGATAGCAAAATTGATTTTTGTTCCCCAGTTGAACAGTTTTTGGCTTCAATATCACGATTATTATTATTCCAAATAGAAATATTAACCTTGTTTATATTCTGTGTTGTTTTGTTTAATTCCGTATCTAATCCTCTTTTAGCTTTTAAAACTGAACTATATTTACTAACAAACTTCTCTTTATCAGCCATAAACTGACCATAACAATCTAATTCATGAACAAGTTTTATTAAACATGAAGTGAATGGCTTTTTAATTTCTGACAGCTGGTGATTTAGGATTTTCATAAAATTCATTCTGTCGTTAATTATAATAAATGATATCTCTGCAATTTCATGCTCTAAAATGTGCATCCAGTCAGACTCATAATTAATTTTTTTTAACAGAGATAGTCTTTCCTTTAATAACCTTTGCAATTTAGATAGATTTTTTAAGTGATTATTATTCACATTGAAGTTTAGCCTATCAAAAAAACTTCTTTTTTCTGAATTACTTTGAAGCATAATTTTTTCCATTATTGGGGTAACCCAAAGTATGTTTATATATTTTAATAATTCTGAATTATTTATTTTTTCTTCATCTAGAGTGATGAAATTATTTCTTTTATCTTCATTAGAAAAACGTCTATGTAAAATAATGTATCCAGTATCGTATTTTATCTCTATTTTTATCTCAAAGTATCTCACACTATTCATAAAAAAAAGCATCTCGTTCAATTGAGCATTTTTTAATCCCCTTCCTGGAGCAAATAATGATATAGCTTCTAGCAAGTTTGTTTTTCCAGATCCATTTTCTCCCGTAAAAACAACGAATGATTTTAAATCAGAAATATGTGAGTTCTTATGATTTCTAAAATTAATTAATGTAATTTTTTTAATACTTACATTGGGGTTCATTCAAATACGCATTGGCATTAAAACAAAGAATAAATTTTCGTCAGTTTTATCTAAAATAATAGCGGGTGATATTGAATCGAGTAAATTTACATCTATTTCATTACCATCAACCTCATTACAAATATCCATTAGATATCTAGAATTAAAACCAATATCAACTTTCTCATTACTATAACTTATATCAATCTCTTCTTTTGCAGATCCCTTAGATTGACTTTCAACGCTAAGATTTAGTTTATTATTTTCAATTGTTAATTTAATTGCCTTTGATTTTGTTTCCTCATTAATTGCTACAGCTGATACTCTATCAATAGCATTTTTAAGTTCTGAATTATTTGTTTTAAATTTTTTATCATTATTTTGAGGAATAACTTTTGTATAATCAGGAAAAGTACCATCAATTACTTTTGATATTATTTTCAAATTATTAAATGAGAACTTAATTTTATTTTCATTTAAAGATACACTTACGTCACCATCAGCATCATCTAATACCTTTCTTAATTCAAAAACTGTTTTTTTAGGAATGATTATTCCAGTGATTTCGTCAGCACCTTGTGGAAGAGGAATATCGTATTGAGCTAATCGATGCCCATCAGTAGCTACAGCTCTTAAAAATTTAATAGAATTACTTTCTGCTTTATGAAAAAATATACCATTTAAATAATATCTTGTTTCTTCATTAGATATCGCAAACTTTGTTTTATCTATCATCCTGCTTAGTTCGTCAGCACTAATTACAAAATTAGTAGATAAGTCTTTATCTGAAAGTATTGGAAAATCCTCAGTTTTCAATGTAGAAAGATTAAATTTAGACCTTCCACACTTTAATATTAGCTCTGTGTCTTCGTCGCCCATACTAAGTATTACGTCTGACCCAGAGGGTAATCTTTTTACAATCTCAAAGAAAGTTATTGCAGAAACAGAAATCTTCCCCGAGGTCACAATTTCTGCATTTATTTTATCAGAACAAAAAATATCAAGATTAGTGGAAGATAAGCTAAGCTCATTATTTTCAGCTAATAATACAATATTAGACAAAATTGGTAATGTATGTCTAACCTCAACTATACCATGAATATGATTTAGAGCTTTTAAAAGGTCAGAACTGTTTGCTTTAATTTCCATAATTCTAATTAATTATTATTACTGTAACATATCTTCAATTTTTTAAATAATATGAAAATTACTAAACTGATGTGATCATCTGGGTAATTAAATTAATATCCTCATCAAATTTTGGATTATTCTGTTTTAATTCTTCAATCTTTTTTACTGCATGTATTACAGTTGTATGATCTCTACCTCCAAATTTTCTACCAATCTCTGGCAGGGATCTGGTAGTCAATTTTTTTGCAAGATACATCGCCACCTGTCTTGGTCGAGCGAAAGTTCTGATCCTTCTACTTGAAATAAGATCATCTGTTTTAATATTAAAATAACTTGCAACTTTATTTTGAATCTCATCGATTGTTATTCTTCGATTGCTGGATTTAAGCAAATCTTTAAGAACTGATTTTGTTAATTCGATATCAATCTTTTTTCCTAATATATTTGAAAAAGTGAATACTTTATTTAAAGCACCTTCTAGTTCTCTTATATTTGATGTTATTGTCTTAGCTAGAAATTCTAAAATATTTTCATCAAGTTCAAATGTATTATTTTTATTTTTCTCTCTTAATTCAAAATACTTATCTTTTATTATCGAATACCTTAATTCATAGGTTGTTGGCATTATATCAACAACTAGACCTCCTGATAATCTTGACTTCATGCGATCATCGAAACTGCTGAGTTCGCTTGGAGATCTATCTGCGGATATAATGACTCTTTTATTCAAATCTAATAATGAATTAAAAGTATGAAAGAATTCTTCTTGAGTTGAATTTTTTCCAATCATAAACTGAATATCATCTATTATTAAAACATCGGCAGACCTAAACTTCTGTTTGAATGTCATCGTATCTTTTTGTCTAAGCGATTTTATAAATTGAAACATAAATCTTTCAGCTGATAGATAAAGTACTTTGCTATTTACTTTCTCTTCACTTATCTGCCAAGCTATAGCATGTAAAAGGTGCGTTTTGCCAAGTCCAACTCCACCATACACATAAAGTGGATTAAATTCATACGTATCATCCGAGCAAAGTCTCTTGGCTGATGCAAAAGCAAGTTCATTAGTTGGGCCGGTAATAAATTTGTCAAAAGTGAATCTTTCATCTAATGGCCAATCATCTGATGAGTTTGATTTAAATGAACCGTTAGTCTTATTATTATCTGAAGAGGTATCTTTATTTAGATTAAGCATATTCGAAGTGAGTGCGTTATCTATGTTTATTTTTACACGCCTAATATCAGGATTTTCTTGATTTAAAAAATAGATAATCTTGTCCAAATAATGTGAAGTGATCCAGTCTTTTATGAACCTTGTTGGGACTGTAAAATATATAATATCGTTATCTAAGTTTTTTATAGATATATTTTTTATCCAACTATTAAAAATTTCATTTCCATATTCAGCATTAAGTTTTTTTAAGACAGTATTCCATTGATCTCGAATATTAGATTTTGAGGGTTGTGCATTTTCTAGATCTTGAAACATTAATTACGAACTCCCTCAATTTTGACCATTAAAATTGTATCCAATTTTACTAAAAAGCATATTTTTTTTTGTACTTCTTTTTATTTGGAAAAACTTATTCCAAAAAGCACTCACTGAATTCAAGCAAGAAATTCAGACTAAAAAAAATAATTTGGATAATTAAAATGATTATTTTTAATTAAATAAACCTAGCGTTAATAAAATTGAATCGCAATAAAAATTATTAATTACTTGATGCTAAATTTTAATATGAAATTAAACTCAATTGTTTCCACGCAACTTCCACTATGGACCTTAACATACGGAAAAAGTTTGATGAATCTATTTTAGTAGTTTTATCTTACTTGATAGTCTAGAAATTTTTCTTGCTGCAGTATTTTTATGAACAATCTTTTTTGATACAGCAGACATCATTTCGGACTCAGCTGACTTCAAAGCAGCTTTAGCTGCAGACTTATCGCCACTCACAATATTTAGTTCAACTTTTTTAATAAAGGTACGATATCTATTTCTCACTGACTTATTTATATCAGTTTTCTTG
>CACHYW010000010.1 GCA_902584215.1 uncultured Pelagibacteraceae bacterium | reverse complement strand
TAGGGCCTACAGCATGCCCATAAAAAACTATGGTATTCCAGCTCAGATTAAAAAAAATGAATATAGTCAAATTATCAGAGATTGTGTTACTCAGTTAGAACTCAATAAAAATGTTTACCTGCATTGTTATGCTGGATTAGGTAGATCTGGAATGTTTGCTTCACTTATTTTAAAGGCACTAGGACTAGATTCAAACCAATGCATAAATCATGTAAGGAATTGCCGGCCAGGTACAATTGAAACAGAGGAACAAGAAAAATTTGTAATCAACTTTTAAGGCCCTTCACCACGTGAAAGCCTTTTGTTAATATCATAAATAACGGCCTCGATATCTGCAATAGTTTCTATTACGTAATGCGCACCTGCTTTATAAAGCAGATCTTTTGCATATCCTTGTTTCATATCAATTTCTTCTTTACTCAGTTCATCAGCTTCTTCTAAGGAATTTATATTCATATAATTCGAATATCGCGTTACACCAACACCCCAACAACCAGCATTAATTGCTTCTCCAATTCCTGAAACAGTATCATCAACTTTTATAACTGATTGAATGGATTCTATATTCATTATATCTAAATTTTTATATAACATGTGGGGAAGGGGCCGAACGCCATTTTTAACATCATCACCTGCAACTGACGCATCAGGGACATATCCCTGTTTTGCTGATTCTTCCTCTAAAATATTAACCATTGACCGCACAAAACCAGTTGTGCAACCAACTTTTATACCGCTATTTTGAACCCGTTTAATTACTTCTGCTGTTCCGGGTAATAATTTTGAGTATTGTTTTAAGCATTTAAGCTGCAGTGGAACAAAATCTGCGTACATATTTTCAACATCAGACATTTGTGGGTCTTTACCATGTACTATGTTCCAGCGCTTTCTTATTTCAGCGTTCTCTGTGAGTGCTTTTATATGTAAATCTTTTCGTAAACCCATGGGTTCTCTTGCCTCTTCCATGGAGATTACAACCTTTTGTTTCTTAAAAACCTCAACAAACACTATAGTTGGAGCAATCACGTATGCGTCAGCAGTAGTTCCACTCCAGTCTAATACCAAACCTTTTATCTCTCCTTTATATCTATTTTCTGACAAATATTTCAAAACTATTTAACCTTTTCTTGCTTTATTTAGACACTATTATGGCGTTAGCCATTCCTTGTTTAAACTGCCATTTGTGGATGTAAACAATGCTCGGCGATGACCTTGACGATGCAAATAAAGCCACTCAATCGAGTGAATTTGAATTTCCACTAAAGTAAAGTTGTTGTAACCGTTTTGTAAAAGATCATCGTCCGGCAGTTCGTTTTCATGCTCTGGCAGGTACCCTGAAGTTGGTTCATCTGAGGGGGTTCCAGGTGCCTTTTCAACAACATAACATTTTTTACTAAATGACCTTGAGTTATCCCAGGCTAATTTTGCTTTATCGTTTTTATGATTGATTTCAGCTTTTCCCGATACTTTAATTTGTATCTTTTTGCCATGATCGTAAAACAGCATGGTTACTGCATTATTTTTTTTGATTTCATCAATTTTACTGGATCGGATATCCGTATGAAAACTTATGGTATTATTTTTCTTATCAACATGTCTGAGTACTACTGTTCTAATCGATGGAAATGAGTCATTAAATGTTGAAACATAACCTTGATGTAATTCAGATTTTGACTTTGATTTACCAATTATGAGTTGATCCCAAATATTTTCATAAGTCTTATCAAGATCATTATAGAAATCAGGTTTATCGTGTGTATGATCTTTTACCATTCAAGCTTTTTTCCTTCATAATTTAAAAATGAGCCAGAGTTATCGAGATTTAGTTCATTTATAACATTGATCATTTGAGTAATGCTCTCTGGTATGTCTAATTTGGCACTTGTGCCACCCATATCTGTTTTTACCCATCCTGGGTGCAAAATTAGGACAGATATACCATCTTCTTTCCAATCTATAGATAAACTTTTTGCCGCAGAATTAAGAGCTGATTTTGATGAGCGATAAAAATAAAATCTACCAGAGTAATTATCATCAATGCTTCCCATTTGACTAGATATAAAAACCACTTTCTTATCAGACCCCATTTTTAAGTTATTTTTTAATTTTCGTGCAAGAATTATAGGTATCACAGCATTTATTCTCATCTCATTCATCCAGACATCTATATCAAGATCTTCTTTTAATTGCTCGTCACTAAAAATTCCTGCGTTGTGAATGAGTATGTCAATTTTTTGAGACCCGATACTTGTTACAAAATTATTCACGCTTGCATCAGAAGTTAAGTCAAGTTCAGCGACATCGATATTATTAACTTCATTCAACTCTGTTGAGTTCTCTTTATTTCGAGTAGTTGCAATGATATTATGGTTTGTATTGTTGTATTGCTTTACAAACTCAAGTCCCAGACCTCGATTAGCTCCTATGATTAATATATTGCTCATTTTATATATAAACTTATAGTACGTTCATGAGCATTTTAGCAAATCCTCTGCGACTAATCTTCTTTTTTTATTTATTTTATCTTTATTACTCATATGTGCGACCTGTGCCCGTTGACTCTACAGTAAGAGAAGTGGCAAATTTAATTAGTGATTATGGAATACACTTTATCTCATTTTTCATACTTGGCGCCCTGGCACAGTTGGCTAACAATAAAAACAATGATTTTGTATTTGGCATTAGCCTGGCTCTGGTCACAAGTGTTTTTATTGAGTTTATACATTTTTTTATTCCTTTTCGCGATTTTGTGATGATGGAAGGAATTGCAAATATAGTTGGTTGTTTGTCAGCGATATATTTAATAAACTATTATAGAAAAAATTATGGATAAGCTCATTATTAGAAATATTTGCCAACCACCAGATAGCAATCCTTATGGCACAGCACATGGAGCTTGGGTAGTAAAACAAATGGCGCACGCAGGAATTTACATGACCCAATTGGTATCAAAGGGCAATGCAGTACTTGTTGAGTCAAAAGTTAAATACAAAAACCCAATGCACGTTGGTAAATTTATTAATGTTTATGGATCTGTAGTTGGTGTTAAGCAATCCAAAATGATTTTTAAAATTACTGCAAAAAGATCTGAAATGAATCAAAAAGAAGTTGATGTAGCAGTGGGGGAATTTTCATACATTGCAATCAATGATAAAAATAAGACAAGAAAATTTAAACCTAATCTAAAGATATAAAAATAAGCCCCCAAGTTAATGGGGGCTTACTGTAGTTAAAACGGAGCTCCACTCAAAAAGTGGAGGTTTCCATATCTACAATCACATGGAATCTCACTACTCGAGCAAAGCTCCTCTATACTACTGATAGACATAGACCACCTCCTTTCATTAAATATGGTTTAAAATATAGATATATATATAATTTACTGGATTCTTATTTCAATCAAGGAGTTTGTTATGTCGCCTGAATTAATTTTTGAGCCTGTCATCAATATGTTATGGCTCTCTTTAGCGGTATTTGCCTTTGGGACTACTCTGAGGCTTAAATCCATTATTATCGATAAAAAAAGTAAAGAAGAAGACTTTAAAATTCCCACATTTGATAATGGTGGTGAAACTATTCAAAACAGTCAGAGAAATCTGACCAATTTATTTGAATTTCCGATCTTTTTCTATGTCGTGTGCATCATGATCTATGTAACAGGTAATGTTGATGGCTATTTTGTGTTGTTGGCCACGTGGTTTTTTTGGTTAAGAGTTGCGCATACGATTACGCACATTTTTTATAATAAAGTGATTCCTGTAATTGCAATTCCTGTGCGGACTCTATTTTGGCTACCATCAACCATCATTCTTGGTTGGATGGCTTATAGAGCTTGCTCTGTCATGATGTGATGTTTGAAAACATTCTTTTCCCAACCTTTGGATTAATTGTATTAACATTTGCGGTGGGCTTATTGCATACCATTGCCTCTGTTGATTTAACAAGGAAATCTAAAGAGTGGGAAGAGAGTGGTATTCCGAGGGAGCCCTATGAGGATGCTCCAATAAAACTTAGATTGTTAAAAAATAATATTAGTAATTTGTTTGAATTCACTATTATTTTTTATTTTTTAGTTGGTCTTATAATCATTCTTGATCTATCGAACACTTTTTTAATAATTTGTGCATGGCTATACTTTTTATTAAGAGTTATCCATTCTATATGGCATATATATTTAATAAATACGTCAGTTAGAGGAAGCTTGTGGCTATTCTCTCAAATAATTTTATTTATTTTCTTTTTAGGGACGGTTATAAGTATCTAACTTCCGGAGACTCCTGCTTCATTAAGCCTCTTTTTTAATCTACCCGTTAACATAAGCCATGTCATATGATGGTCACCAATTTGAGACCACCATGGATATTTAAATGTCGCAGGTTTATTATGTTCAATAAAGAAATGTCCTATCCATGCAAACGTATACCCGCACACTAGTGCGAGAGGAATATACAGCCAACTTTGGGTAATAATTGCACTCCAAAGTATTATTTGTGCTAATCCTGTTCCAATATAATGAAGAATGCGCGTGTTTTTCTTACTATGCTCACGTAAATAGTAGGGAAAAAAATCTTTATAATTTGTATATCTGGCTGGATTTTCCATGTAATAAACATTATATTTCGTTCATGAATCTAGACAATAAAATAATGTACATAATGGTCGCTGCTTTTGTGGCCTTTATTTTCATATCAAGTTTCAGTAGTTAAGTTTCAATGTTAAATTTTGGCTATATTCCAGTCTTTGCCCTAAGATTCATGGTAATCTATTTTATTATTACAAATGCGATAGCAATGGCATTGTTTCCTGGGGGGACTTTGTTTAATCCTCAACTGGAATTATACTCATTTTCTGAAAATTTTTTTAGTGACTTGGGAATCACATTTACGAAAGATGGGACACAAAACTATCTTTCAAGCTTTTTATTTAACAGTTCTTTATTGGTATTAGGGCTTTGTGCAGTAACACATATTTTTGTCCCAAAATTATTTAAGGATAACAAAAAAAGTTATATTCTCTCAATCATTGCAGCAGTATTATTTGTTATAGCAGGACTATCTTTTATTGGGGTAGGATTGACACCTGCTGACATTTACTTCGAAGAGCATGTTTGGTTTGTTATTCTTGCATTTAATGCACAAACAATAGGTGTTCTATTCATGACTATTGCTTTTTTGCTTAGTAGGATCAGCAATAAATATACTATTGTTGCTTTTATTTATTTTATAAATGTTGCTTTATACACAATCTTTGAAACAAGTGAACCTCCACCTGATTTTAATCCATTTGAGTTAGAAAATGTTGGTGATTTTATTGATTACAATCGTTTTATCATTTCTGTGGTTTGGCAAAAAATTATCACACTTATTTCAATGGTTAGCATCTTAATTTTCACATTTGGGTATAGACGTCTTATTAATGACTAAATTTTGGTGTGTGGATATACTTCGGATAGCTTCTATTTATTTTGTACTTGCTGTTATTATTGCAATATTTTTTTATCCTGGGGGAAATCATATAGAGCTTAATCAAGTTGGCTATTCTCTTCATAAAAACTTCTTAAGTGAACTTGGTTTTCATAAAACAATGTCTGGAGATCTTAATTTCTTTTCATCTTTTTTCTGGAACACCGCTATGTACATGACCTTACTGCAAGGTATATCATTTCTATTTATTCCAAAGCTATTTAGTGAGAGTAAAGTCTCGTTTATTTTTGCTTGTTTAGGGACGTTGTTCATGTTTCCTGCATGTATTTTTTTTGTTGGAGTTGCTTTAACTCCTGGTGATATTTATTTTGATGCACACATATTTACAACTACAGCTGCATTTAATCTTTATACTCTAGCAATCTTATTTTATGTTTTTGCGTTCATATTCAGTCCTCTATCTAATTTTTATGCATCAACCGGCATTTTATTGTTTATTGCAGTAGGTATTTATTCCTACTATCTAGGAGATTTTCAACCTATAGACGCATTAAATGATCGAGAACGTTTTCTCCAAGTCTATACAATGGATTTTTTAATATTTAATGTAGTACTTCAGAAAGTCATGATAAGTCTAATGCTAGTAACAGTATTTATATTCACTTTTGGACTCAATAAACTCATTAAGGAAGGTCAATAAATGACTAAATTTTGGACAGTTTACATTATTCGCTTTGTATCAATTTTTTTTGTCACCTCCGTGATAATTGCTTCTTTCTTTTTTCCTGGAGGCAATATTCATGATCCAAATCAAGTAGGGTACTCATTCAGTCACAATTTTTTAAGTGAATTAGGTGGTTATATTACTTTTGCGGGAGATATTAATAATATCTCTTCCTTTTTCTTTAACACAGCTCTTTTTTGTTTCTTGTTAGTGGGTATCTCAAGTTTTTTTATTCCATCTTTGTTTAGAGAAAATAAAACATCATATATATGTGCATACATAGCGGCTGTATTATTTTTTATAGGAATGGTTTTTTTTGCTGGTGTAGCACTCACACCACACGATCTTTATAGGGAGGCACACGCTTTTTTTGCTATTAATGCATTTAGATGGCTTATCCCAGCATCCGCTTTCTTTGTTATTGCCTTTTTCTTAAGTGATGCTGATAATAAATATACTATAATTAATATTATTTTTCTTATTTCCACAGCAATATATGTGATTTACCAATTAAATGCTGGTAGCCCACGTCTCAGTGAAGAGCTTTTAGTTCAAAATGTATTGATGCAAAAAGCTATTGCGAGCATACATGTTATTAGCATCTTTTCGTTAACATTTTGTTTTAATGATCAGATCAAAAGAAAAAATTTATAGATTTGGTTTTCTCTGTATCCATGGCGCTGCCTCTTCAAGTTGAGCTGCCAATGATATAAGGGTATATTCATCAGCATATCTTGATGCAAATTGAACACCTAATGGAATATTATTATCTGACCAGTAAGTAGGAATTGAGATAGAAGGTTGGCCAGTTATATTCTGTAACATCGCATCTGGCGCATACCAAAGACTGTCTGGCGCTAAACTATTTAAAATCGCATCACGTAATGGTTTTATTTTGAATATAAATCCCAGCTTTAAATCCATAATGATTTTAGCACGAATTTCTGCTTTTTTATCAGGTCTTATTTTTCCAATTTTGGGAGGAAATTCTGAAATAATAGGAGTTAATACTACATCATATTTATCGGTTGATTGCATCACAGAGCGTGCAATTGATTGCATGGTATACCGTGCCCAAGTGTAGTCACTAGCTCGAAAAGTATTGCCTAAATAATTATACAATCTAGTTGTTGTCTCTATCTCAGATGATTTAAATTTACGACCGACCACATCCCTTAATTCATTAAACATTTGACTTACATGAGATGTAATTACAATTGTAAATGCGCGCGCAGCTGTAAGACCATCGTAATTAAAATTCATTTCTTCAACATTGTGTCCCAAATCTTCACAGAGTTTTGCATTAAACTTTACGGCTTTTATTGCATCATTTGATGGGTTTACTCCAAGAGGACTTTTTAAATTAAAGCCAATTTTAAGTTTTCTTCTATCATTTAACGCCTCTACCAAGCTGCCTTTTTCATAATGAACGCAGTAGGGATCACCAATGCTATTTTTAAATATTTCATCATACATGTATGCTGTATCGCGCACACTTCTGGACACAATGCCTGAGTGTGTTAGGCCTCCCCACTTATCACCATGTGAAGGTCCAAAAGAAGTTCTTGCTCTATTTGGTTTTAATCCTATTAAACCACAAGATGCGGCTGGGATTCTAATTGATCCACCGCCATCACTGGCATGAGCAAATGGAACAAGTCTAGCTGCCACACCTGATGCTGCACCACCTGATGATCCTCCTGGAGTTATATCTAAATCCCATGGATTTCTTGTAGGTCCAAATTCAAGCGGTTCTGTCGTAATCATTAATCCGTATTCCGGCGTTGCTGATTTGCCGCATATTAATGCCCCAGAGTTTCGAAACTGTCTGGTTAATTCATTATCATAGTTCATTTTGGTATTTTTTAGGTATTTGCTTCCTTGCATCATGTTGTAATTAGCAAGTGAACTGTCCATATCTTTTAATAGCATTGGAACACCTGCAAATTGTCCTTTGAGATTACTATTCCTATTTATAGATTCAAATGCATAGTGATACATGGTCCTGTGAACAGCATTGAGCTTTGGATTTAATCTTTCAATGAGGTCAATTGCTGAGTCTAAGGGATCGATAGGAGAAATCTCTTTTTTCTTTATTAACTCACTTAATCCAACGCCGTCATAATTCGTATACTCTGCAAATATAGCCATTATTAATTACCCTAATTAAAAAACTGTGATATTCTATTATTCCAAGAATAAGCTTATGTCAGAATTAGATAAGAAAAAAGGAAATAGCTTCGTAAATTTTATAAAAAGGTATTTCTTTACCGGATTATTAATCTCAGCGCCAATTGGGGCTACAATATACATAACTATATTTATAGTTGAATTTATTGCAGGATTAGTACCTCAAAGATTTAATCCCAATGGGCTACTTCCAGAAATAATTGGGTACGAAATACCTGGATTAGAACTAATTATTGCTTTTTTATCTTTTATTTTAATTGGACTGATTTTTTCGACCTTATTTGGAAAAGCAATACTTGGTTACTTTGATAACCTTATTACCAGAATACCATTTGCAGGAAATGTTTACAAAGCGATAAAGCAAATCACTGAAACATTTTCTAATGCAGATGCAGCTTATCAAAAAGTTGTTTTAATCGAGTATCCAAGGAAAGACATCTATGCGATAGGCTTCATGACTGGTGAAACTAAGGGTGAAATAAAAGATCGTAAAAAGATCGATATGGTCAATGTTTTCGTTCCGACAACACCAAATCCAACATCAGGTTTTTTACTCTTTATACCCAAGGAAGATGCTGTAGAACTTGATATGTCTGTTGAGGATGCCATAAAATTAGTTGTTTCTGCAGGTATGGTTGTCCCTCCAACAAAATAATTATCCTGTTTTAAGATAATCAATTGCGACATCATTTCTAAACAAATGCAGCAGTACTCTTTGCGCTTTTCCAAGCGGTGTTTTTAATTCAGGATCATCCTTAATGGTCTTGATTGCTGTTTCCCTCGCTTCTTCTAAGAGGTGTTTATGTTTATCAAGGTTTGACAGTTTAAAATTTGGCACACCACTCTGCTTGGATCCAAGAATTTCTCCTGCACCTCTTATATCCAGGTCTTCCTCAGCAATTTTGAATCCATCGTTCGTTTCTTTCATAATTTTTATTCTTCTTTTAGCATTTTCAGTAAGAGGACCGTTAAACAATAAAATGCAGGTTGAGGTTTTCTCACCTCTTCCAACTCTCCCTCGTAATTGATGAAGCTGTGAAAGACCAAATCTTTCTGCATTTTCAATTATAATTACAGTAGCATCAGGGTCGTCAATGCCGACTTCTATTACTGAAGTAGCGACTAATATATTTACCTTTCCAGATTTGAATTTTTGCATAACTGAATTCTTATCTTCTTGCTGCATTTGTCCGTGCACAATTTCGACTGAATAATCGCTATAATAATTTCTGAGATCTTTTAGTCTTTCATTTACAGATTGTAATTGAAGTTTTTCAGACTCATCGACCAAAGGGCAAACCCAATAGATTTTTTCACCTTTATTAATTATTTTATTAAGACTGTTCTTTAGATCTTCGACTTTATTTATATTTATTGACTTAGTATTAATTTCTTTCCTATTTTTTGGTTTTTCCATAATTTTAGAAATATCAGTGTCTCCATAAGCAGCAAGCTCTAACGTTCTTGGAATAGGAGTTGCTGTCATGAGCAATACATCACATTCGTTGCCTGCTTTTTCATTAAGTAAGATTCTTTGGTGAACACCAAATTTGTGCTGCTCATCAATCACAACTAAGCCAATATTAACAAAAGATACCTTTTCTTGAAATAGAGCATGAGTACCAATCAAAATATCTGCGTCAAAATTATGATTATCTTTTGTTGACGAGGTTATCAATGAACATGTTAGATCCATTGAGTTAACGATCTTTACTATTGTATTGAAATGTTGCTCAGCAAGTATCTCTGTTGGCGCCATGAGTATAGATCTTTTGTTATTTTCTAAACATTGCATCATAGCAAACAAAGCAACAATTGTTTTTCCGCTCCCAACATCTCCTTGTAACAGTCTAAGCATTTTGTTTGGCTTTGACTGATCGTTTGATATTTCCTCTATAGTTTTCAATTGATCGCTAGTGAGACTAAAATCAAGATTTTCTTCCAATTTTTTTATTAATTTATTATTTCTTCTTATAGCTATGCCCTGGGTATGGCTTATTTTGTTTTTTATAAGACGTATCGTTAGTTGCTGAGCTAATAGCTCATCAAAAACTAATCTTTCAAGAAAAAGAGAATTAACCGAGTCTGATGTATTAACAGGGTTGTGTATTTTTTTAATGGCTTCATTCCAATTCGGCCAATTATTTATTTTAATTTTATCGTCAGGTATCCATTCTGGAAGAGGATCAAGATTAATTAATGCCGAATTTATAGATTTTTGTATAGTTTTTGATGTCAATCCAGCAGTAAGTGGATAAATACACTCAATTTTTTTGACACTATCTAAATTTTCTAAGTCTACTACATGTTGGGGATGTGTTATTTGAAAGTTTTCATTAAATTTCTCAAATTTACCACTAATTACTTTCTGCCTACCTACCGGAAATATTTTTTTTAGATAGGGGCCTCGCAAGTTAAAATATACGATTGAAATAGCTCCAGTATCGTCGGTGCAATTAATGCGATAGGGCATCCTTTTATTGAATGAAGGTGAATGACTATCTATCGTAACTATGATTGTTGCGATTTTACCTTCTTCAAGATCAACTATTTTTGGACTGTTTCTTCTATCAATGTATGTAGATGGCTTATGAAATAAGAGATCTATAACATATTTGCCACATAACCTTTCTATAACCTTAGCATTTTTTGGTCCAATGCCTTTAAGTGATATTATATTTGAAAAAAGCTTGTATAAGATTTTAGGCCTCATATATCTAATGTATCAAATAAATTAAAAAATATGGAAGATTTATCAACATTTCAAAAAAAACTATTGTACAAGTCCACTCATCGTGGATCCAAGGAAATGGATCTTATTTTGGGAAAATTTGCACATAAGTACCTATCTTTATTTAATGAAGATGAGCTTGTAATGCTTGAAGCAATACTTGAAATGGATGATAACGATATTTATCAATATTCATTAAATAAAAAAGAAATTCCAGAGTCTTTAAATAATAGAGTATTCACTCTTCTTAAGGATTATACTTTACTGTAATGCCACCAGAAGCACTAGTTACACCATCTAAACTGTCAAACTTAAATATTAATTTAGATAATAAATTCGATTACGAATTAACACTCAATTATTTATCTACCAATGGATATGTCAGAGTAAGTTCAATACGTGAACCTGGCGAATTTTCTGTTAAAGGAGATGTTATTGATATCTTTCCATCAGAATTTGCAAAACCAATAAGAATAAATTTATTTGGAAACGACATAGATAAGTTTGAAGAATTTGATTTAAAGACTCAAAAAACTATACAAAAAATTACCAGAGCAGTTATTCGGCCATTTAATGAATTTGCTTTTAATCAAGGAAAGAGATCAATTAAAGCCGACACTTTTTTATCAGACCTAAGTAGTTTTGAGGACAATGACTTAATAGTACACGCTAACCATGGAATTGGTAAATTTCGAGGTTTAAAGAAATTAGAAGTTCTTGGGAATAGTCATGATTGTATTGAGTTAAATTATTTTAATGATGATAAACTTTATGTTCCTGTCGAAAATATAGAATTATTGAGTAAATACGGTGGCAACAATGAGTATGTGCAAGTTGATAAGTTAGGTAATTCACATTGGCAATTTAGAAAGGCTAGTGCAAAAAATAAAATTAAGGAAATAGCTGAGGAATTAATAGTCATTGCAGCTAAAAGATCATTAAAAAAAGGAAAAAAATATAGGATACAAGAACCTTACTATTCAAATTTTATAAATGAATTTGAGTTCCAAGATACAGAAGATCAAGTTAATGCTACTTCAGATATTTTAGCAGATCTAAGTCATGGTGCTCCTATGGACCGATTGATATGTGGCGATGTGGGTTTTGGCAAAACAGAGGTTGCACTTAGAGGTGCGTTCAATGTAGCACTAAATGGTGCTCAAGTTGCAATCATTGTTCCAACGACACTCCTGTGTCAGCAACATTACGAAAACTTTATTAAAAGATTTAAAAATTTTCCAATTAAAATAGGTCAGTTATCAAGATTAGTTTCAGCCTCAGAAACTAGTTCAACTTTAGAAAAAATAAATAATGGCGAGCTTGATATAGTTGTTGGCACACATGCACTACTAGGTAATAAAATTAAATTTAAAAATTTGGGCATGCTTATTATTGATGAAGAGCAGCATTTTGGTGTCTCTCAAAAAGAAAAAATTAAGAATTTGCGGTCAGACATTCACGTATTATCCCTTACCGCAACACCGATTCCAAGAACTCTTCAAATGTCTTTGGTGGGATTAAGAGATTTATCCATTATCTCTACTGCACCTTTAAATAGGCAGTCAATAGCGACAGAAGTAATAAATTTTAATGAACAAGATCTTAAAGATGCCATTCAAAAAGAACTAAATAGAAATGGACAAATTTATTACGTATGTCCTCGAATTAAAGAACTGAAAGAAGTTGATGATTTTCTAAAAAAGGCAATGCCTGAGTTAAAATATAAGATTGCTCATGGACAAATGCCGCCCAAAAAACTTAAGAATACCATGATTGATTTTTACAATAATGAATTTCAATTATTGTTATGCACAACGATTGTTGAGTCGGGTTTAGATTTGCAAAAAACTAATACTATGATTATTCATAATGCAGATAAGTTTGGATTATCACAACTTTATCAATTAAGAGGGAGGATTGGCCGGTCAAATATTGAGGCTTTCTGTTATTATACCGTGAAAGATATTAACGGCATTACTGAAAATTCATTTAAAAGACTTTCTTTACTAAAAAAATTCAATAGCAGGGGGTCTAGCTTTAATTTAGCAAGTCATGATCTTGATATGAGAGGTTCTGGTAATATAATTGGTGACGCACAATCAGGTCATATAAAAGAAATTGGATTAGAGTTATATCATCGTCTTTTAAAAGACAAAATAATTGAACTGAAAAATGATAGCGATTCAATTGACAATGACTGGTCTCCACAGCTCAATTTAGGTTTAAGTGTTTTAATTCCTGAAAAATACATACCAAACTTAAATACACGATTATTCTTTTATAGAAAATTAGCATATTTAAATACTAATAGTGAACTGACTGAAGTTAAGAAAGAAATGGAAGAAAGATTTGGATTAATGCCTAATGAAGTTAATCACTTATTCAAAATCACTGGATTAAGAATTTTGTGTAAACAATTAAGTATAGAAAAATTTGATCTTGGGAAGAAAGGTCTAACCATTAAATTTAGAAATAATAAATTTGATAATATCGACAAATTGATAGATTTTATAAATCTTAATAAATTTGATATTAAATTAAGAACTGACCAAACACTTGTTTATAATTTTAGTAAAATCTCTGATAAACAGAGAATATATAAAGCTTTTAGCTTTGCAAAAGAATTGGCCTCGCTATAATCAATGGTATGGGTGTACTTAGTGGATATAGAATAATTGAATTATCTGGAATAGGTCCAGGTCCATTATGTGGAATGTTATTTGCAGATCTAGGCGCTGAGGTCATAAGAATTGACCGAAAAAAAACAGCATTACCTCATACAAAGCCAAAATATGATATTACAGGAAGAAATAAAAAATCTTTTAGTTTGAATCTCAAAAATAAAGAATCACTCGATATATTTAATAGTCTTATTAAAAGTGCAGATGCATTAATAGAAGGTTTTAGGCCAGGCGTTACTGAAAAACTAAGTATAGGACCTAACGACTGTATGAAAATAAATCCTAAATTGGTATACGGCAGGATTACTGGCTGGGGGCAGACTGGTCCTTTATCCAAAGCTGCTGGTCATGATATTAATTACATTGCACTGGCTGGTGCACTACATTCAATAGGAGTTATTGAGAAACCAACAGTGCCTTTAAATCTTATTGGTGATTATGGCGGGGGCACTATGTTTTTAGCATTTGGAGTTTGTGCTGCATTATTATCAGCTTCTAAAACAGGTAAAGGGCAGGTAGTTGATGCGGCTATGATTGATGGTGTTTCAACTCTTACGTCAATTTTTTACAGCTTATCGCAATCAGGCCTTTGGGATGTTAACAAGAGAGGGATGAATTTACTTGATGGGGGAGCTCCATTTTATCAAGTATATGAAACAAAAGATCATAAATTTATATCTCTAGGATCACTTGAACCTCAGTTTTATCAGCTGCTGATTGAAAAATTAGAACTTCAGAGTGATTTTAGCAATCAATTGGACATGAACGAATGGCCAAAGTTAAAAGAAAAATTAGAATCTATATTTAAAACTAAAAACATAAGTGAATGGAATGAATTGTTTGAGGGTTCGGATGTATGTTACGCACCTGTATTGTCAATAAATGAAGCTAAAGATCATCCTCATATGATTGATAGAAACAACTTTATTGATGTGGATGGAGTAATTCAGCCAGCACCTGCACCTAGATTTAGTTCTGACGATAAAACAGAAATCAAAAAGGCACCTGAAATTGGTCAAGATAATAATGATATTATGAGAGAAATTGGCTACAGTGATGAAGAAATAAAAAAGTTTTATGAAGATGAGGTTATATAATCATGCCAAGTTTTGATGTCGTTAGTCGCTTAGAAATGCAAGAAATTGACAACGCAGTGTCTAATGCAATGAAAGAAATAACTCAAAGATATGATTTTAAAGGATCCATTTCAAAATTAGAGCGTTCAGACAATACCGTAACTCTTTTAACAGAAGATGATATGAAAGCAAAGCAAGTAATAGAAATACTCACATCGCACTTAATAAAAAGAAAAATTGACCCAAAAGCAGTTAAATTTAAATCTTCGGAAAATGCCTCAGGAAATACCATCAGACTGAAGTACGATTTACTAGAAGGGATTGATCAAGAAATGGGAAAGAAGATTACAAAAATGATTAAAGATACAAAATTAAAGGTTCAAGCAAAAATTCAAGGTAATGAATTGAGAATTAGTGGCGCTAAGAAAGATAATTTACAAGATGTGATGTCTAAGATTAATGAATTGAAACTAGAGCTGCCCTTACAATTTGTAAATTTTAGAGATTAATTATCTGATTGGTTGATCAGTAGTAATATTTTGATCTTTTACTTTTTCTCTATATAAAATAAATATTCCAGCAGAAACAATTATTGCAATCCCAGTCCAAGTTTTAAGGTCTACTGTTTCACTCCATATCAACCAACCCAATATAACAGCCCATATCAAAAATATATATTCAAAAGGTGCTATAATATATGGCCGTCCATGTCTATATGCATTAAAGAGAAAAATAAATCCAAATATTACAGACACTCCCACCACAAATATCATAAATAAGGACTTTGGATCGTTAAAAAACCAATTTCTAAAAAGAAAATTTAAAACTTCACTATTTGAATTACCAAAGTCTAAAAATATTCCTGAAAATGTAATTATAGGGCAAATAATTATCGTAGCGATATAAACATGTAATGTTTGAGTATAAACATTATCTTTTTCAGATGTGTACTTAATAATTATCATATTTGCAGAATAACCGGCAGCACAGAGAATAGGGTAGATCATGTATATATTGAATGAGTTGATGTCGGGTGAGACAATGAACAATACACCAATAAAACCATAAACAATGATTGCCCACCTTATTAATCCTATCTTTTCTTTCAAAAATATTCCTGAAAATATTGTAATGAAAAATGGCGCTGTAAAAAATAGTGCCGTAGCCTCAGCAAAGGTTAAATAATGAAGACCTATATAATAGAAAACAAAAGCTAAAATAAACATTACTGTTCTAAAGATTGATAATTTAGGAAATTCAGTTTTTAATATAATCTCTTTTTTAGTAATTTTTAAAAAGAGAGTTAAGAGAATTAATGCAACAACACTACGAGCAAACATTACCTGTAGAATTGAAATATCAACAGCAAGCAATCTTATGACAGTATCCTGCAATGCAAATGCTGTCATGCCAAGCATGATATAGGTTATTGCAAGAAAATTATTTTCCTTCATTTAGTAGATTTTTATTTGAATAATAGCTTACTATGCACTAGTTAAAAAGCATTGATGAACACTAAAAAAACCAATTTGCAATGAAAAATATAGACACTGAATATGATTATATCATAGTTGGCGCTGGCTCAGCTGGGTGTGTATTAGCAAATAGATTGTCAAAAAATCCAAAAAACCGTGTTCTTCTTCTTGAGGCCGGCAGGGAAGATAAATCAATAACGTTGAAAATGCCCGGTGCAGTCTTATTAAACCTTAAAAGTACAAAGCATAATTGGGCATTTAAAGGCGAACCAGAACCTGAACTTGCAGGGAGACAGCTGCAACATGATCGCGGCAAAACTCTTGGCGGATCTTCATCAATAAATGGCATGGTCTTTATTCGGGGAAACTCATTGGACTATGAAGGCTGGAGACAAATGGGTTGTGACGGATGGGGTTACGCCGATGTCTTGCCTTATTTTAAAAAAATGGAGTCCTATAGCGGCGGTGGGGATGATTTTAGAGGCGATACTGGACCTTTAAGAGTATATAGAAGCGTACCCAAAGATCCTCTTTCCATTGCCTTTATTAAAGCAGGAAAAGAAGCGGGATATAAAGAAACAGATGACATCAGTGGATATTGTCAGGAAGGTTTTGGTATTTTTGACCGGACTGTATTCAAAGGAGAAAGATGGAGTACAACTCGTGGGTATCTTGACCCAGTCCGTGATCGAGAAAATTTAACCATTATTACAAAAGCACTTGTGTGCAAATTAAATCTTGAAAATAACAAGGCAACAGGAGTTTGTTTTAAAGATAATAAAAATAAAATATTTAATGTAAAATCAAATAAAGAAGTCATCCTTTGTGCCGGTGCGGTTGGATCTCCGCATATACTTATGCTTTCAGGAATTGGTCCAAAGGATCATCTGAAATCAATGGGTATTAATCTTATAGCTGACATGCCTGGCGTTGGGCAAAACCTTCAGGATCATCCTGATTTTATGATAAAATATAAATGTTTAAAGCCGGTAACATTGTGGCCAAAGACAAAAAGACTAAATAGCATAGGTGCTGGCATTCAATGGCTTTTAACTAAAGAAGGTATGTGCGCATCTAATCATTTTGACTCAGTTGCATGTATTAGGTCTGGACCAGGAGTTGAATATCCAGATCTGCAATTATGTATTTCACCAATTGCGATGGAAAATAATTCATGGCAACCCTTAAAGGAACATGCGTTTCAGGTGCACGTCGGTTTAATGCGTACGCATAGTCGCGGCAAGATTGAATTGCGCTCAAATAACCCTGCTGATCCACCTCGTATCTTAGTTAATTATCTAAAAGATAAACGTGATAGGGAATTAATGCGTAAAGGAATTCATTTAGTTCGTGAATTATTAGATCAACCATCATTTTCTGATTTAAAGGGTGAAGAAATTTTTCCTGGTGATAATTGTAAGTCAGATGCTGACCTTGATGCTAAACTAAATTTGCATACGACTAGCCAATGGCATTTAGCTTGCACTGCTCGAATGGGTTTAAAAACAGACAAATATGCAGTAGTAGATAATTCAGGTAAGGTACATGGCATAACTAGTCTACGAGTTGTTGACGCTTCTATTATGCCTTTTGCTCCAAATGGCAATACAAACGCGCCTACAATAATGATCGCTGAAAAAATTAGTGATGAAATATTAGGGTCTAAACCTCTAACTCGCATAGAGTTGCAAACTTGGCAGAGCCCAAATTATCAGACTGAGCAGCGATAAATAATTATTAATGAATCAAATTCATTTGAAGTTTATGGCGGAGAGGGTGGGATTCGAACCCACGGAGGAATTGCTCCCTCGTCAGTTTTCAAGACTGATGCTTTCGACCACTCAGCCACCTCTCCACGAATTTTTAATTTATTAGAATTAAAATATATGACAATCTTTAATTCAGAAACTCAAATTTAGAAACAGTATAAATAGTGAGTACTGATATTGATAGACACAATAACATTCCCCATATTATATCAAACACAATTATTTGTGTATTGAGTGTATTAAATACAGCTTTTACAGTTAGTGCGTAAGTTGCATAAGTAACGAGCCCATAAATAATAGAAGGCATTATAATTGATGAAACACCATTATCTTTATTTGGAGCTATGACAAAATAAACTAAACCAAATACAAAAATAAAATAAAAAATCAATGCAACTGGCAAATTGAAATCTAATTTGACATCTTTTGGTAAGTTTTTTTCATAAACTTTTCTTACAAATAAACTAATACCAATTAAATCAATAATAATAAAATATATAAATGTTGTAATGTATAGCTTAATCATCATAGTTATCATTAATGAATAATAACAAAATAATCAATGCATTATTGAGTGCACTTGGCGCATTAATTTTCATAAGTTTTTTAGCTTATTTAGAAAATTCATTTGAGGGTACAATTTGGCTTATTCCGCCATTCGGTGCTTCTATGGTTTTAGTGATGGCAGTGCATGAGAGTCGATTAGCAAAACCAACTAATATTTTACTTGGTCATGTATTATCTGCTTTATCAGGTGTTATCGTTTTGTATTTAATAGGCGATCATTTTCTAGCACTGGGATTAGCCGTAGGATTAGCAATCTTTATTATGATTATTACGAATACTATACATCCACCAGCAGGTGCTAATCCAATTATTGTTATTATAACAGGTCAGGGGATATCTTTTGTTTTGTTTCCAGTAGCCGTTGGTGCCTTGATGTTGGTTTTATTCGCTTATTTATATAATAAGCTTCTGAATAGAAATTATCCGTAAATAGAATTAATTTTTATTTGCCTTTTCAATTACTGAACAATATTGATCAATAAATGAAGTTCTCATTGGGTTGGGAGGTAATTTATCGAACTTGAACGATTCTATATTTTTTAATTGATTTGTTGAGATCTTCGTTTTTGTTGCAATTGCTTTTAAATCAAGTTCAATGCTTTTTCTTAGTTTAGACAGTTCTCTGACTTTCTTTACAGTGTCGCTGTCAATTTCACTGCTTACATGAGAAGGTTGATTTTTATTCATAACAAAGGTACCGGTTTCATCTTGAACCATATTGTTAATAACTCCAGCGTTTATTTTCTGTAAAATCATAAAATATAACTAATTGTTATGCACTATAATTTTATTTTTGTACGATTCTGTGCACCCATTTTGGGTTGCAAATTAAATAATTGTTTTTGCTATCTTTTCTGGTCCCTCAAATAGGATTTCTGCATTTTTAAGTCTTTTTATGAGATGGTCTCCAAGTCCAGTTGCAGTAGTTAAGACGCCTCCTTTGTTTGTATTCTCTAAATATCCATCAGATTTAACTAGGCATAATGCAGACTCACATATGAATTTAGCTGTAGTTTTATAGCCTGGGTCTCCGTCTCCATAAATTCTCAACTTATAAAATTCATTATTAGTATTTTTGCCAATAAATATACTTTCAAACCATCCGTTATCACGCGTTTTTTTATTAGGTCCATTACCTGGCTTTGTAAATAATTTTCTAAACAAAGAACTTATTGGACTTACAATCATTAATCCTAATATTGCTAATCCAATTGATACCATTAGGGCAGAAGAATACTTTTTAACATTCATAAACTCTTTATAAGTAAAGTCCGATCCATAACCTGACTGATTAAGCTCATGTAATTCAACACTCCTTCTTACAACTCTTGTGTTAGCAATGGACATAACAAAAGGCGCAGACCATGATTTAATGCTGTATATGTACTTTATTTTAAATGTGTCTTTACTAGCTTCTTTATTTTGTTTTTCTATAAAATCTTCGCTATTTAATAGGAAAGGGTGTCCGATTGAGTATTTTGTTTTATAATTTTTCATTGTAAAAGCACTTTCAATTGTTCCACCGCTTACACCACCGCCTCCACGATGATAACCATCAACAGACAATAAGTTTTCACCAAGAGATCTTTGTAAATAAAAACATCCCATATCTGATGGAATTGAATCATAGCCACATGAAGGAATGATCTTAATTCCTTTTTTTTCTGCCTCTTCATGATGTTTATCTATTAAATCTCTAACCCATATATTTTCACCAGTAATATCTACATAATGAGTATTATTTTTCACACAACATCCTACCAATTTATCACTGTATCGATTAAAAGGACCAGCCAAAGAAGCTATGACATTTGTTTGAGCGGCAATTTTATTTAAACCGGCTATATCTTCACTATCAGCAATGAAATATTTAGGTTTATAGGCGGTATTACTTGAGATCTTATCTAGTTTTTCTTCATTTCTGCCAGCGATTGCCCAATTGATATCAGAATAATTTTTATCCAAATACTCTACCACCAAACGACCAGTAAATCCTGTTGCGCCATATATGATTAAATCATAGTCTTTTTGCATAAATGTATAAATATAAGCCTTTATGTGTTAAGTATAGTACTATGTTAGACTGGATAATAGGTGGCCTAGTTACTGTTTCTTTCTTTTATTTGCTATACTGGGCATTAACTTTGATATTTTAGATATCATGGTCAGTTTTTTTGTTTCATTATTCCAAGATCTATCAATGATTTTTTATTCATTTTCTGCAATCTTATTAATAATAATAATTGGAGCCTATTTATTAAATTATTTTAAAAATATGAAATAATATCAGTACTTTAGACATTTATTTTAAAATATTGGTTTAATATTAAAAAATATACTTTAAAAAAATGATACAAAACATTGATTTTATTGATAAAAGAATAAAAAAAGACTCATTAATTGTTAATCCTATTAACAAAGTCTCGCTTGAACCAATTAAAGAGTCTTTTGAAATGGGAATCTTAGAACCACTCCTAATAGGAAACAAAGATATTATTGCCGCATTATTGGATGATTTAAAATGGGATTTGCAGCCTGAAATTATTAATTCATCTACTGAAGAAGAGTCATCAAAAATTGCATGCGCATTAGCAAGCGATCGCATGGAAGACCCTTATTTAATAGTTAAGGGTCATTTGCATACAGATGTTTTAATGTCAGAGTATATTAGATCTGAATATAAACTCTTAGTGAAAGGAAGGCGACTGAGTCATATATGGTTTATGACTTTTCCAGATGATATCAGAGCTCCTTTAATTATCACGGATGGTGCATTGAATATAAATCCTAATGTAGAAACGAAAAAACACATTATTAATAACGTTATTGAATTTGCTTCAAAACTTCCAAATTTCTCGCCAAAAATAGCTATTCTATCTGCCACTGAAGAAGTTTTATCACAAATGCAAAGCTCTGTTGACGCGAAAGATTTAGTTGAATGGGCCAGAATAGAACATCCAAATACAGACATTCATGGCCCATTTGCATTTGATAACGCAATATCATCTGAAGCGGCTAAAATTAAAGGAATTAATAATAGTGTTGCTGGTAATGCAAATGTAATTGTTGTGCCTAATGTCGAAACAGGCAATTCATTAGTAAAGATTATGGTCAATTTTATGAACTGTACAGCAGGCGGCTTTGTTACAGGAGGTATTTCTCCTGTTGTAATAACTAGCAGGTCCGATACTTCAAATTCACGACTGTCTTCAATTGTAAATGCTGTTTTAAGCACACTTTAATTATTTTAAAGCTTGCATGAGATCATTAATTAAATCTTCTGAATCTTCTATTCCAACAGAAAGTCTAACTAGTTTTTTGGGCACTTGATTGTATGACTTATCTTCTAAATAAGCATGTGTCATTAGCGCAGGAGATTCTATAAGTGACTCAACTCCGCCAAGGCTTTCTGCAATAGTGAATATCTTAAGTTTCTTCATGAACTTTGAGATATCTGACATTGTACCTTTGTGAATAAACGTAATCATTCCACCGAACCCATTCATTTGTTTTTTAGCTATATCGCTTTGCTTATGATTTGTTAAGCCGGGGTAGGTAACATCAGAGAGTTTTTTATGACCTTTTAAAAACCTTGCAACTTTAATTCCATTTTCATTATGTTTTTTTATTCTAAGCGAAAGAGTCTTAATCCCTCTTAGAATTAAAAAACAATCAAACGGGCTTGGTACTGCTCCTGTAGAGTTTTGTATCAATGCAAGTTTCTTTTCTAATGTTTTATTTTTACCTATTACTAACGATCCGCCAATAATATCAGAGTGGCCATTAATGTACTTGGTTGTCGAATGGTTTACTATATCTATCCCGAAATCTAATGGTCTTTGATTGATTGGTGTTGCGAAAGTATTATCGCAAACAGTTATTAGCTTATGTTTCTTTGCTATGCGTGCAATACGCTTTAGATCAGCAATTTTTAAAAGTGGGTTTGTAGGTGTTTCTACCCAAATCATCTTTGTATTTTTTTTAATGTATTTACTAAAATTAGTATTCAGATCAACAAAAGTGAATTCTATATTAGATGATTTAGCTTTAATTTCATTAAATAGTCGGAATGTTCCACCATATAAATCATCAAATGCAATAACATGATCCCCGGGTTTTAGAAGATCTATAACAGCTGTTTGAGCTGCAACCCCTGACGCAAAAGCAAAAGCTTTATATCCATTTTCTAACTCAGCTAATGAAGCCTCTAAAACTTCACGTGTTGGATTTTGAGATCTCGAATATTCATACCCCTTAACCTTCCCCGGCGTCTCTTGTGCAAATGTTGATGTAGCATAAATAGGAGTCATTACAGCGCCTGTAAGCGGATCACTCTTAATTCCCGCATGCACAGACAATGTATCAAACAGATTGATTTTTCTTAAATCAGATTTTTTTCTTTTAGCCATTCACTATTATACGCCGTATTTAAATATTTTTCACCATTATCACAAACAAATGTTACAACATTTTTCTTTTCTTTTTGCTCATGACAATACTTTAATGCGGCACAAATGAGAGTTCCACTAGATGAACCACCTAATATACCCTCTTTTAATGCAAGTGTACGAATTGTTTGAAAAGCTTCTTCATTGCTCACTGAATAGGCTTTTTTTATGTATTTTAGATCTAGGGTATCTGGAAGAAAATCTTCTCCAATACCTTCAACTAACCACTTGTAATCAGCTTCTTTTAAAGGTTTTTTTTCAACAGCATCTTTTACAATTGAGCCCTCAGGATCAGCAAGTACCATTTCAGTTTTAGGGTTATTCTTCTCAAAAAATTTACCAATACCAGAAATAGTCCCGCCAGTGCCAACGCCACAGACAATTGCATCTACATCTCCATCCATTTGGTTATATATCTCTGGTGCAGTGGTCAATTCATGGGCTAGAGGATTAGATCTGTTTGTAAACTGATTGGCCATAAATGAGTTGTCAGTTTCAGCGGCAATTCTTTTAGCCATATTTACATAGTGTTCAGGACTATCTGGACCCACATCACTTTTTGCAAGCATTACTTCAGCGCCAAGCGATTTTAAATGAAAAATCTTATTTTGATTCATTTTATCTAATATTATAACTTTCGCTTTATAGCCTTTTAATAAAGCTATGAGCGCTAATCCAAGTCCTGTATTTCCAGCTGTAGCCTCAACAACAGTTGATCCTTTTACCAAATCTCCGTTCTTTTCAGCATCTTTTATTATTTGGAGCGCAACGCGGTCTTTTATAGATGAGCCAGGATTCATATTTTCCATCTTTAAAAAGAGATTACATTTACCTGCATCTATATTTTTAGCTTGAACTATTGGCGTATTACCAATTAAATCTACAAGTGATTTTATATCTTTCATAAAAATTATGCTATTAATTGGTACTATGAGTTCAAAATTTAAAATATCATCAATTTTAATAATATTTACTATAATTAATCTGTCTTCTTTGCAAGCAGATGAGGATTATAGCTTTGTTGAATGGCTTGAAAACATTAAAAATATTGCCACTAAAAAGGGGATATCGCAGGAAACAGTTGACGTATCATTAAGAGATATTGCAATTAATGAACGAGTTTTAGAACTCGATAGATCTCAACCAGAATTTACACTTACACTAGATGAATATCTAAATAATACGACACCAAAAAGTAGAATGCTTAAAGGCAAAAAGTTACACACTGAACATGAAGATTTACTGTTAAAAATATACAATGAGTATGGTGTGCAACCTCGCTTTATATTAGCCTTATGGGGCATAGAAACAAGTTTTGGAACGTATACTGGCTCATTTAATGTAATACGTTCTTTATCGACGTTATCACACGATCTAAGAAGAAGAGAGTTTTTTACAGATGAACTGATAAACGCATTAGCAATAATTGATCAAGGCCATATAACTGGCGATGAAATGATGGGTTCATGGGCAGGAGCCATGGGGCAAAATCAATTCATGCCATCTAGCTTTTTAAATTACGCGACAGATTTTGATAAAGATGGCAAAAAAGATATTTGGACTACCTTGCCAGATGTATTTGCTTCATCGTCAAACTATTTAAGTGAATCTGGCTGGAATGATGATTTAACGTGGGGCAGAGAGGTAATGACCACAAAATCCATTCCAGATGACATTATTACAAGATCTGCTAAAGAAATTAATATATCAAAATCTCTTAGTGAATGGGCTGCTTTAGGTATATTGAGAAAGAACGGGGAAAAGTTACCACTTAGGGATATTCAAGCATACTTAGTTTATCCAGAGGATGATGAAGGTCGAAAGTTTTTGGTTTACGAAAATTTTAAAGTCATTATGAAATGGAACAGATCTCTCTTCTTTGGATTATCAGTTGGTATATTGTCTGATATGATTGAATATTATTAATGAGAATATTTTTACTAATTGTTTTTTTTATTCTTACTAATTGCACCATAGCAAATGTTATCCCACTTGTAATTGAAGACAGTAATAATAAAAATAATATTAAAATAATTGAGAAATTAATTGAAGAGCCGTATCAGGTTAATGGTAAGTGGTTTTACCCTTATGATTATAAAAAATTTGAGGAAATTGGCTTAGCGCAATTGGAAACAAATTTAAAAAATGGTAGTAAAACTAAAAATGGTGAATACTACCACAATGATACATTATCAGGTTCACACAGAACATTACCATTGCCATCAATTATTGAAGTTACGAACCTCAATAATGGCAAATCTGCATTGGTAAGAGTAAATCATCGAGAAGCATTTTCTTCGATTAAAGTTGTAAATTTATCTGAAGCTGTTTTTAAAAAACTAGATATGAATAAGAATGGCGACTTAGTCAAAATATCTCTTATAGACTCAAATGAAAGTTTTGTCCTTTCTAAGGCATACACTTATGATGAAGAAAAAAAAGTTGTGGAAGCACCAGTGTCAAATGTTGTTATTATTGAAAAAGATATAAATGAATTGTCTGTTAATAATACAAATATTAACGATATAAAATTATATAATAAGATCTTCATTAATATTGCGAGCTTTGCATTTAAAGAAAGTGCTCAAAAAATCAAAACAGATCTATTAAACTATGATGTTAGGATTTTTGAAAGCCAAAACTTGTCAGGCAATACGGAATACAAGGTATTAATTGGACCCTATAGTGATGTAGAGTCTTTGTTGATAGATCTTAATGATGACACATTTAAAAAATATGAAGATTTATCAATATATTTAATATAATAATATTCTATGCATAGATTCATTTTAATAGTCTTATCAATTTTCTTACTAAATTCGGCATTAGCATTTGCTTCTTACATAGATACCGATGCTGAAACCGCAGTAGTTATTGATGCAACTACTGGAAAAGTACTATTTGAAAAAGATAAAGACAAAAAAACCTATCCAGCATCAATGACAAAAATTATGACAACATTAATAGTTTTTGAAAAATTATCTAACGGCACATTATCACTTGATGACACTTTTTTAGTATCAGAAAAAGCATGGAAAGAAAGAGAGGGATCATCGATGTTTGTTGAAGTGGACAAAAATATAAGAGTAGAAGATCTATTACGCGGTATTATAGTTCAGTCTGGTAATGATGCATGTATAGTTGTTGCAGAAAATATTGCTGGAACAGAAGAATCCTTTGCTAAAATGATGACTGAAAAGGCTAAAGATATTGGGATGACCAATACAAAGTTTACTAATTCTACTGGTATGCATGACAAAAATAATTTTTCTACTGCTTATGATCTTGCAATCTTATCTCAATATTTGATTAATAATTACCCTGAATATTATCATATGTTTGCTGAAACTGAATTTGAGTGGTCAAATATAAAACAAAAAAATAGGAATCCTCTTTTGTATAAAAATATGGGTGTTGATGGATTAAAAACAGGACATCTATCTGTTTCGGGTTATGGACTTGCAGCATCTGCAATAGATGGTAACAGGCGCGTAATATCTGTAACAAACGGATTTAGCAGCACGCAAAAAAGATCTCAAGGCTCATCAAGACTTATTACATGGTCGTTTAGAGAGTTCGAGAATATTAGACTTTTTGAAAATTTTACAGAATTTGCAAGTATAAATATTCCTGGTTCTAATGAAAGCAGCTCTTTGATTGGCGCAGTTAACGATATAGTTCTGACAGTTCCAAGAACAAAAGAGAAAGAATTACAATATGAAATTGAATTACTTGAAGATATCAAATTTCCAATATCCTCAGGTGATATTATCGGAAAAATAAAAGTTAATATTCCAAATGAAGATCCTGAATATTTTGATGTAGTGTCTGTAAACGATGTAAATAGAAGCAATATATTTTCAAGATTCTTCTCCTATATTTACAGCTCAGTGGTAAATCTATTTATTTAATTTGTGATCAAGCCACGATTTATATCATTTGAGGGTGGAGAAGGATCAGGTAAGTCGACACAAATTAAACTACTAGCAAAAAGACTTTCTAAATATGGAGATGTAATCACAACAAGGGAACCTGGTGGTACAATAGAAGCTGAGATAATCAGAAATTTACTTGTTAAAGGCAAAAAGAATAAATGGAGTGGAGTAGTAGAAACTTTACTTTTATACGCGGCTCGTAAAGATCATATTGATAAGGTAATAGCTCCAAGCTTAAAAAAAAATAAATGGGTTTTATGTGATAGATTCAAGGAATCTACTTTAGTTTATCAAGGGTATGGTAAAAATGTTGACATAGATCTTATTAAAAAGCTTGATAAAATAATAACTAATAATTTAACACCTGGCTTAACCTTCATATTGGATATAGATCCAATAATTGGCCTAAAAAGGTCTAAAAGAAAATCAAATACTGAAACACGTTACGAGAATATGTCTTTAGGCTTTCATAATAAAATTCGTAAAGCATTTAAAGCTATTGCTAGATTAAATAAAAAGAAATTTATATTAATTAATGCAAATCAAGATATTAATTTAGTACAGGACATTATCTGGAATGAAATATCAAGTAAAATAAATGCAAAATAATAGAAATCTGTATTCAAGTGAAGTAAGAGCTTTATATAAAATATTTAAATCTCAATTGCCTAATTCAATAATACTTACAGGACAAAATACTGATATTATTTCAACTATTGCTAAAAATCTTGCTTCATTAATTATATCAAAGAAATCAATTGAAAACTGTGACAACTTTCAAGATTACTTATTAAACACTATTAATGAAGATTCTAATTTTATTTTAAAAATTGAACCGGTATTTCTAGAAGATAAACAAAGATTTAAAAAGTTTCTTTATAGAGAAGATGTAAAATATGTTAATGATTTTTTTTCAACCAAAGATCAAAATGATCAAAAAAGAGTATGTATAATAAATTTGATAGATGATCTTTCTTTAGATGCTGCTAATTCGGTTCTAAAAATAATTGAAGAGCCCAACAGAAATAATCATTTTATTATAGTCAATCAAAATAAGAGTAAATGTTTAAAAACAATTGTATCAAGATCAAATAGAATATTTTTTGGAAAGTTAAACTATGATAATTTTACAAATTATTATAAAGATTCTGAAAATGAAGAATATTTGAATTACTTATATCAAATAACAAATGGTTCTTCATATTTAACTAAACAATTTATTGAATATAATTTTTATGAGATTAATGATCATTTTAAAAAACTATTAACTAATCAAAAGAAAATAAAGGCCAATACTGCAAATCATTATATTGAATACTTACATAACTTTAAAAACTTAGAGCAAGCAATTCCAGTTTTTTTTAACTATTTACAATTAATGATTAATGATGAGATTAAAAAACTTTGTCATAACAATGAAAATAATTTAGTTATAAAATTATTGAATATATATACATTGATTGACTCTTTTAATAAAAAGAACATTTCTCTAAATCTTGACTTTGAAAATATACTTATTTCATTATTTCATAGACTAAAATATGACTGATAAATATTATATCACAACACCAATATATTATGTCAATGATAAGCCACATATAGGCCATGCATATACTTCAGTTGCAACAGATTTTATTGCAAGATTTATGCGTCTTAATGATTATGATGTAAGGTTTCAAACTGGAACAGATGAGCATGGTCTCAAAATACAGAAAGCTGCTGAAAGTAAAGGAAAAGAACCATTAGAGTTGTGCGATGAAAACTCACAAATTTTTAGAGATCTTACAACTACATTAGATTTGTCGAATGATGACTTTATCAGAACTACTGAACAAAGGCATATTGATGGCGCATCTTTTTTATGGAACAGACTGCATGAAAGAAATCAAATATATTTAGGTGAATATACAGGATGGTATTCAATTAATGACGAAACTTTTTACAATGAAAAAGATTTAGTAAGACAAAGTGATGGGAGCTTTAAAACTGTTACAGGTGGCCCCGTTGACTGGATAACGGAAAAGTCATATTTTTTTAAATTATCTGAATGGTCTGATAAATTATTAGATATATACAAAAAAAACCCTGATTTTATAAGTCCAAAATCTAAAAGAAATGAGGTTATTAAATTTGTTGAGTCTGGCTTAAATGACTTGTCGGTATCTAGAACTTCATTTAACTGGGGCATTAAAACTCCAACAGATAATGATCATATTATGTATGTTTGGCTTGATGCTCTTACTTGTTACGCAAATGGTGTTAAATATCTAACTGACTCAGAAAATGAGCTAAGTGTCTACTGGAACAATGTAGTTCATATAGTGGGCAAAGATATATTGAGACATCATGCTGTATACTGGCCAGCTTTTTTATTAGCAGCCGATTTAAAATTGCCAAATAAAATATTTGCACATGGATGGTGGACAAATGAAGGTAAAAAAATTTCTAAATCTCTAGGTAACGTCATTGATCCTATAGAAATAATTAATAATTACGGTCTTGATCAATTTAGATACTTCTTGTTAAGAGAGGTTCCATTTGGCAATGATGGAGATTTTTCAGTTAAAGCTCTCGTGAATAGGATTAATAGCGATTTAGTAAATGATCTTGGAAATTTATGTCAGAGATCACTTACAATGATAGAGAGAAAACTTGAGTCAATTATTCCTGGCAAAACTAGTAAAGGTCCTAATGAAGAAATATTAGAAAAATCAAGTGAAGAGGTAATAATAAAAGGATCAAATATGATAGATGAGTTTAAGATACATGAATATATCAGAATCGTATGGGAGCATATTGGAAGAGTGAATAAATATTTTAATGATAGTAAACCGTGGGAATTAGAAAAAAGTGATAAAGAAGAATTTTTAAACGTATTAGCCGTTACAACTGAACAAATTAGAAATATTGCTTTTTTTATTAATCCAATTATTCCTCAAACGTCAATAAAAATACTTCAAACAATTGGAATTGATGAATGTGAATTTTCATTTAAAACGATCAATAACCATAATATAGTTGGAAATAATATATCGAATGTAAATCATTTATTTACAAGGATTCAAGAATGATCATTGATAGTCATTGTCATTTATTAGCTAGCCGGTATGATATACCTGTAAATGAGGTAATTGAAAACTGCCTTGCAGAGAATATTAGTCTTCTATTAAATATTGCTACTAAGGAGTCAGAATTCAATGAAATTTTAGATATAAGTAGGAAGTATAAACGTATTTATAACAGTATAGGAATACATCCTCATGAAACTGAGCATTTAGATCCAGGTATTTTTGATAGAATCAACAGAGTAATTTTAGAAAACAATAAAACAATAGCAGTAGGGGAGACGGGACTAGATTTTTATTACAATCACAGCAATAGAAAAAGTCAAATAGACTCTTTTGAAAAGCATATAGAAAATGCACTCGAACATAATTTACCAATTATTGTCCATAGCAGAGACGCAGAAAAAGTCACAAAAGAAATCCTTTATTCATACAAAAAAAATTCTGATATTACAGGTGTTATACATTGTTTTACGGGATCAGAAAAATTTGCAAAAGAAATGGTCGATATTGATTTCTATATTTCATTTAGTGGTATTATTACCTTCAAAAATTCCTCAAATTTAAGAGAAATAGTTTCAATTGTAGATAAAAATAAAATTTTAGTAGAAACAGATTCTCCTTTTTTAGCTCCTGTCCCAAATCGTGGAAAGACAAATATGCCAAATTTCATTATACATACAATTAAACAAATGTCTGATATTCTTAAAATAAGTGAAGCTGAAGTAGAGAAAATAACTTCAAATAATTTTTTTAACTTATTTAAAAAAGTAAAGGCATCGTCTGTGTCATAATATGCTGATAAGCGTACCAGTTTCAGTCGGAGAACTTTTTGATAAAATATCTATTTTAGAGATTAAGACAAAAAAAATTAAAAATAAAAATGATCTAAAATTAATTAAGTATGAGTTATCTAAATTAAGAAAAATTATAAAAGATAAAAAACTTTCAAATACAAGTATCAAAAAAAAATACCAATCTTTAAAATTAATAAACCAGAAACTTTGGAATATTGAGAATCAAAAGAGAAAGTGCGAAAAACTTAATAAGTTCGATAAGAATTTTATCAATTTAGCAAGAAAGGTTTATATATTTAATGATAAAAGGGCTTTGCTCAAAAAGGAAATTAATCACTTATCAGGCTCCAGTATAGTCGAGGTAAAATTACACAAATAATTTAGAGATATTTTTGAATATATTTATTTGGATTTGAGAAATTTCTAATCTCGACTTGCTTAAATTCTCTAAAATTTGGCCTCCATTTATAAAAATATTTATAGGAGTTATTTTTTATAATATCGATAATTGGAGTCTTTAATATGCTTGCAATGTGTGTAATGGATCCATGAATGTGAAATATTAAATTTACATTTGACACAATACCAATTATTTCAGAGATATTTAAATTTTTAATAAAAATAACTTTCTCATTCTTTTTGCTAATATAAATATTTTTTTGTGTATTAAATTTTTTAATTTTATAATAGTTCCATATCTTTTTATTAAGTGAGGTACTGAATTTGCCATTGGTCACTATTAAAATAGGACTTTTTTTCTTTTTATTTGTCATTTTTTCAATAAGACCAACAATAAAATCTTTAGTACAATTGATGCCATCCCATTTTTCATCTAAATGAAATAATATAACTTTTTTTTTATTTATTTTGAGAGATGTAAAGATTTTTTTTATTTCATTTTCAAAATTACGAATTGAATTTGGCTTAAGATATTCTAACTTATCATTTTTAAGATTTAGTGCCTTATTAAATAATTTGCTATAATGGTTACCCATTCTAGTCCTGTTATCATTTGCATTTATCTCAATTGAATTTATTATTTCTATTGATTTCAGCAATCTCTTGGAGATAAAAAGGGGATACTTGTATATAATTCTGTTTGTAAGCCTACTTATCTTATTTGGAATGATTGCATGAATATTTATAGGCTTACAAAAAATCGAAATAAGTAAATTTCTCCAATCTGTTTTTAATATAAAAACATGATTTAGTTCTAATTTTCTTAATATTGATATTATCTTAATATTATCCTTATGTGTTTTATATTTATCTAGATTGTATAATTGATCGATGTATCCATCATTTTTGAGTATTTTTGCATATTCTATGTTTCTATTAGAGCAAATAAGTGTGATATTTGCATTATCGTCAGACTCTTTAATTTTTCTTATTCCGTCAGATGATACAATCAAATCACCAATGCCATCATTTCTAAATATTAAATAGTTCATAATTTTCAGTTATTTATATTACTTTTCTAATTTTTTAAATTAATTTAAGGTATTTATTTAATAATTATTCATAAACTATTGTAAATAAATATTTACTATTTAACATAATATATATTATACGAATATCACAATTATTTAAATCTATCACTAAATATTTATCTAAAATATTATTAAATAATCAATACCCTCCTTTATCAATAGTATTGCTTAAAAAAAAGGAGAAAATAATATGACCCCTGAAGAGTATCAAATCTGGCAATTATTTCAATCTGGTAGAATAGGAAGTGCTTTGCTCATTGTAGCCAGCGCTATATTTATTTGGCTGGGATTTAGAGTTGCCTCAGGAACTCGCGCGCCCGTAAGCGGTGAACCGGTTACTATGGCAGCTAAAATTATGTCTACTATATTTTGCTTAGGTACCGTTCTTGGTGCCTGGACAATGTGGGCAGAGGGAGTTGCTGTTTATGTCATTACGGCATTTGGCTTGAGTGAATTAAAGGCTGAAGGAACAGTAGTTTCTGAAGTTGCTGATGGATTTATTGATTACGTTGGCACAACAACGGTACCTGGAACACCTGATATAATGGGAATGGTATTTTTAATTTACTTAGCCCTTATGTATCTGGCTATCATCTGGGTTCCTAAACAAACTTAAGTATAAAATTATTAGCGGAAGGTGAACATGATTGTCACCTTCTGTTTTATAATTTTATAATAATTAATTACCTATAGAGATTAATAGGCCATTGATAGTTGCTTTTCAATGAGTCAACATCATTACCATATAGACAATCTAGCATATACTGCGTTATGATTTTTTCATTGCAGATACTGTGTATTTTTTTGTGACCATTAGCTGCAATATTTAAAGCTTTATCTTTATTTTTTTTATAAAAATCAATTTTTTTCGCTAAATCCTCTACCCCATCAAAATAAACAACCTCCTCGTCTTTTTTCAAAATATCATAATATTGCGTATCACTTTCTATAAATACCATAAGACCGTTACCAAGATACTGAGCAATTCGATCTGAGAGACTATATTTTAGAATTGGTTTTCTTTGTAGGCAAATTCCCATGTAACAATCTTTAATGTTATTATCGAACTCACTTGCCCAGATTGGTTGGACACCCCTCATCCCAAATAAATTAAATTTAATATCACTTAGATTGAACTTAAGATTATCCATAAATATAACCCTTGGATCTTTGTCTTCATTCATACTATTTTTCCTTCTTAATTTGCCAGTACCTACTCCATGTGAAAGTGCAAAAAAAACATCTTTAGGATGATTAGTATTTTCGTAGATTTTCATATTTTCGATCGATGAATCTACAATATTTGGAAAAAAACTTATAAAATTCCTATAAACACATTTGGAAATTTGTTCATCTGCTGTAGTTGAAAATATTCCATCCAAGTATTCAGATCTGATTGACAATTTTTTGAAGGTATTATCTAAATAAAAATTATCAACATTCCATTCAATAATTTTAATATCTTTTTTTTCTTTAATTTTGCTTAATGTTTCAATGTTTATTCTGTCAGCATGTCCTAAAACTATAAGGCTTGGATTGTAGTTTTCTATTGTTTGCAACAATTCTTTTTGAACTGTTTCATTATTTTTAAATTTATTAAATATAGAGGATCTTGATCGATCACGATCACTGAAATTATATACATTATGGCCGTTTCTTACAAAACCATTGCTAATTTTGAAACATTGATTCCAATAAAGTCTGCCATTGTGTTTATCTCCAAAATTAGAAACATGTAATATTCTCATTTCAAAATCTATTAATTACTTTAATGACGTAATCTACTTCTTCATTTTTCATCTCAGGAAATATCGGTATTGATATCTGGTAGTTAGAAATTAATTCTGTATTAGGTAAGTCTCCTCTTTTGTAACCAAGGTTTATATATGGTTTCTGCAAATGAGCGGGTACTGGATAGTGAAAGTTAGTACCTATTTCATTCTTATTTAAGTATTTTTGTAAAGACAATCTATTTTTATAAAATATGCTAAATATATGATAAACGTGAAAATTATGTGGCATTGAAAAAGTAAATTCTAACTTGTCATTTTTTATTCTGCTTTGGTATTCATTTGCAATCTTTATTCTATTCAAAGTCCATTTTTTAAGAAATTTTAATTTAATATTTAGCGCGGCTGCTTGTATTGAGTCCATTCTATAATTGTAAGAAATATCATTATGAAAATATCGTCTAGGCTGTGACCAGTTTCGTAATTCTTTAACTTTTTTATCTAATTTATTGTTATTGGTAATTATTGCTCCTCCTTCACCAATTGCACCTAAATTTTTACCAGGATAGAAACTAAAAGTTCCTACATCACTCATTGTTCCAGCGTATTTGTCATAGTATTTAGCTCCATGAGCTTGCGAGCTGTCTTCGATTACTCTAAGTTTGTATTTTCTTGCAATTTTATTGATTTCATTCATTTCAGCACATTGACCGTATAAGTGCACAACCACTATAGCCTTCGTTTTTGATGAAATTTTTTTGATAATATTTTTATAATTAATTAATTGAGTATTTTTATCTATATCAACAAAAACAGGTTTTGCACCAGTATACGAAATAGACATTACAGTTGCGATAAATGTCATAGAAACAGTGATTACTTCATCACCTTTCCCTATGCCCAGCGCCAACAAAGCTAAATGTAAAGCACTTGTGCCCGTGTTTACTCCTGTGCAATACCTAGCTTTTAAGAAAGAAGAAAAATTATTTTCAAATAATTCTACTTCTACACCCAAACTATATTGTGTTGACCTTAAAGCTCTAATAACTCTGCGTTCAAGTTGTGGCTTTATAGATTTGTATTGTCTTTTAAGATCAAAGTAAGGTACTTTCATAGCTAAATTATAATTGATTTTCCCTCAAGCTTCATTGATTTAGTAGCAGCCTCTAATATTTCAACTACTTCAAGACCTTTTGTTCCATTAGATTTACTTTTAAACTTCTTATTTACAATTGTTTGATAAAAATCAGAAATTGCTTGAGATAAGGCTTCTTTCATTTTCAGACTTGGTACAATTGTATCACCCACTTTGTATTTAATTAAATTTGTAGTACTTTTTTCTTTTTTAATTACATCTATTCCTTTGTTATATATAGTTAATTTATCACTTGGTTCTAGATCGTTATATACAATCATTTTTTTCGAACCTCCTAATATGGTTTTCCTAATTTTAACTGGAGATAGCCAATTAACATTTATGTGAGCAATAAAATTTGATCTATATTTTAACGTTAAATAGGCGGCAGTTTCAGGCTTTGAAGGAATATATTTATGTCCAACACATGATACCTTCTCAGGTTTCTCATTGCATAGATAATTAAGAATAGAAATATCATGTACAGCTAAATCCCATAAAACATTTATGTCGTCCTGTATTAATCCAAGATTAATTCTAGTAGAATCATAATAAATTAAGTTTCCAAAATCTTTTTTCTGAGAAATCTTTTTTATTTTCATAACTGCAGGTGTATAAAGAAAAGTATGGTCCACAAATAAGCTTAATGATTTTTTTTTAGCTAATTCAATCAAAGCTGTACAATTTTGTTTACTATCAGAAAGTGGCTTTTCAACAAAAACATGTTTATTTGCCTTCAGACATAATTTTGCTAATTTGAAATGTGTATTCACTGGAGTGGCTATAAAAACTGCTGCTAAATTTTTGTCTAATAACAAATCTTTAATATTTGTTGTTTTTATGGCTTCGTTATCAGCTAAATTAATCTTATTCAATTTTGCTCTACTGAGATCACAAATGTACTTTATTTTAAATTCTTTATTTTCATTTAGATTACGAACAAGATTTGGTCCCCAATATCCTATTCCAACAATACCTACGTTCATTTTTTTTCTCTAGCTGGGTTACCAAATACAGTTGTAGAATTATTTACATTCTTTGTAACTACTGAACCTGCCCCTATT